>JAGVFV010000037.1 GCA_020057445.1 archaeon
CCGTTGACATCTATGGAGAAACCATCGATAGAAAATACGGCATCATCACTGAATTTTCGTACTTTTTCCATCTTCTGTGCGGCAAAGAACGCTGAGACGAAATAATCAAGAATGATCCCTTTTAACCCCTGTTCGTCTGCCGTTTTGACATCAGGATATGTTTGCATATGCCTCAGGAGATGGTCTGCGGGGATGGCGACATGCGCCGTATCAAACAAGAATACTCTTTCCTCCAAGGTTATGTTCCATGCAGGAGGCCGAAGGGACTCAGGAATCCTTTCCTGAGGGGTTTCTTCCAATACATAATGCAGTACATGTCCATTTTGCATGGTTGAGGAATACACGATGCGTATAAAAGGATTGGTATTTAAAGCCCCCAAAAAACAGGGTTCTCCGGCTGTAAAGAATATTTTTACCACTTATAAATAACACTGATGCATAGGTATAAGAAGGGCAAAGCATTACCCCGTCTTATGGGAATACCACAAGAGTTTTTGGATGATTTGGAGGATGAAGGCATTGCGTATACGTAATATTCCTCATCAAACCATTAAGTACTTAAATGCCCTCAAAACCAATTTCTTCATATGAGTGTCAACACTAGCTGCCTTATCTACGACCTTGACGGCACCATCCTCAACTCCATGCCGCTCCATGAAGAGGGCTGGCGGATGGCAAGCGAGGCATTCTTCGTCCCCATCACCTCAAAGATGCTTCGCGACCTTGCAGGAAGGCCGATCAACGAGATCGCGGCAACATTGCTCAAGACAAAAGAACAGGAACGGATAGAGGCATTCGTCAACCTCAACCATGACTACATCATGAAACATACCGACAGGATCACCATCTTTCCGGACTTCATCGAACTCCTGAAGAGGCTCAATGGCACCCGGCCGATCTGGATCTGCACATCGTCGACAAAAGATTTTGTCATGAAGATATTTGACAATCATCCAGAGATAGCCCGCCTTCGAGAAAACACAGTCTACCGTGAGATGTACACCAAAGGAAAGCCGGATCCAGAAGCCCTCCTCTTCACCTGCAAGAAAGCAGGATTCCTGCCAAAAGACTGCATCTATGTCGGCGATGCCTACAACGACTATGCCGCGGCAACCGCGGCCGGCCTTCGATTCATCTATTATGACAGCGACGGTATCCCTGAAGAGAGGATACCGATAGGAACGCCGACGACGCGAAACCACCTCTTCGTATTGGATTTCTTAAGCAAATAATCCCTGGACTGATATCATTATCAGGAGAAATTCTGCTCAACTTCCTTTGCCAAATAAGAAATACCTGAACGACGATATCTTGCGGCTTCGCCGCTGCCCTGTCCCACGTCATTGCAACTTCGTTGCTATGACCTGAGAAACTTCGTTTCCCAGGGGACAGGCAAAGTGCGCCAAGGGCGAAGAAAACTGATTATTCTCTCCTTGTCTTGATGTCTATCGCATTGGAATATGTTTTCCTTTCAATCCCTTTGCTCGTCTCAAACTTGACCTTTGCAGGGTCGAGGGACAGGCCTCCGATGATCTTGAGCTTGCTCTTGATGTTGTATGTGATGATCCTCTCCTCGAACGGGTCAAGCTGATGCAAATCAAAACGGACGATGATGCCTCGCTTCGAGTCGCGGATGACCTTTGTCGGATTGAGCGTCCCCACCTTTTCCGAATGCACAAGCTCTGCAATGCCTGGGATCCTGTCGATGACGCGGATATTCGAAAGCCGAAGGCTCGTCCTGTTCTTCACGAGGATCTTGACTTTGATGTCAGACACGCCTTCTTTTGTCGGCGTCAGATGGACATCCTTGTTGCACACGATCGGGCTCCTGACAAGAAAATAGATGATGATGAGGACTATGATAACAGCAATCACGAATACCGGGATGCGATAGTTCTCTACAGTCACTATGGACATGGTCTCCGTCGGCTGCAGTGAAAACGTCCACACCAACTCTGCTTTTCCTCCCTCGCGCATCTTTGTCGCTGCAGGATCTTCAGTGATGAAGAAATTCCTGAAAAAGGTGGTCCCTACCCTTTTTTCAATCTCTTCTTTCGCATTGCCATTGTTCACAAAATCATAGGTCGTCGTCGTCTTGAACAGTTCCTTTTGCACACGTGTCGTATTGTCGACAGCATAATAGCGCAGGATCTCGAAATTCTTCACTTCCTCTGCATACGATTTCCCTTCAAAGATCACCTTTGCAGTCAGTTTGTACTTTCCCGGGATCTCCAAATGACTCAGGTCAAATATGAGCTCGTTGCCCTTCTCTTCCATGCCGCCAAGGGTCGTCGTGTATGTCTTTGCGAAGAGCGGGCTTTCGATCGTCACTGTCACATCTTTAAGATCGCGGGGATTCCTGTTCTTCAGCTGCACATCGACACGCATGGAATCACGGGGATCAATCTTCGTAGGGATGATCACAGAAATAACAGGGTTTGGAGGATACAACCCTGGTGTCGCATTAGTATCCTTGATATTTATCGGAAGGCTTGTCTCAAAGATGCTTTTCGTCACCAAAGATTCTATCTTGATAGGAACACCATACGGCCCGACACCGACAACCTCTTTTGGTGTCACCAATATCCTGAATACCTTAGATGCATATGGATCGATAGGGACGGTCTCAGCCTTTGGCTCGACCTGCACGACGAACCGCGCAGAATGCGAATATATCTGGAAGCGCTCGATGAAATTCGCCTCATTCGTGATCGTCACTTCATAGATCGCCTGCTCGCTCTTGAAGATGCTCGTATTCACCTGGCTGAATTTCAGCTGCGGATCAGCAGCATGCGCCATCTGGAAGACAAGCAGAAATACTATTGCGAAAAGGAGGAATCGATGCTGTTTCATGATGGCCACCCTGGTATGCCTTGTTGGTCATAACACAGCAATGGGAGTATATAAACCTTTCTGTTATTCCCGAGAGAAAAAACCATGGAAATGTCTGTTTATATAGCGGAGTGTTTATATATTGCTTCCTTCTTTGCATGTTCATGCTCAAAGCAGTCATGTACGACCTCGATGGCACCATCATCGATAGCGAAAAGCTCCATGAACACGCATGGTCAGATGCGTGCCAAAAGATGGGAATCAAGATGACGAAAGCAGAACTCATATCCCAGAAAGGGCTCTCTGACCAAGCAGTCTCCCAAAGCTTGGCTCATTCATCAGATCCCCAGGATTATCTTCCGATCATGGAAAAAAAACAGGCCTATGCCAAGGAATACGCAAGAAAAATAATCACTTTCCCTGATTTCATCAATACTCTTCCCTTATTGCGAAAAAAAGGCATTGCGATTGCCATCGTCACGTCTTCCTATAAATGGTATGTGGACGAATTGCTTCCCACCCATCCGGAACTTGCAAACATGCTGATCGTCTGGCGTGAGATGACAGGGAAAGGAAAACCGGACGCAGAACCATTGCTCTTTGCCCTGCGACAGCTGCACATCAAGCCAGAAGAAGCACTCTATATAGGAGATGCCTATAACGACTACCTCTGTGCAACTGCCGCAAAAGTGCAATTCATCTATTACAACCCAAGTAAAACGACAAATCCGCTCATCCCTCCCGGCACAAAAGAATTGGCAAGACATGAGGACATCCTTCGCTTTTTCTAGGGCTCTGTAGAAAGTGAGGGTGAGCAGCATCAGGTGAACATCCTTGGTGCGATTTGTCTGACTGACAAAGGGGACGCTCCATCCGGGAAACGTCAGTAAACAGAAATTTCAGCCGGATGTGAACAGCTGCTCACCAGAGCCGGAGGCGAAACTTTCTACAGAGCATTTTTCTTGGTCAGATTTAAAAATAGTCGCAGTTTCTCGTGAACATGCTTGAACTGCTCGCACTTTTGCCTATCTTGCATTATTTCCTCTTATACTTTTATTCCAGACCAAGAAAATACGATCTTTTCAAGACACATTCAGTGCAATACCTCGACTGGATCTTTGTCCCCTTCAACTTCCTCATCCCCTATGCCATCTCTTTTTCCTGGACTGTCTTTCTCATCACGCTCCCTCTTGTCACATTCATGACCTTCATCCTCCATCTGTCCTGGAAAAAACGAGCAGACAGCCATGTCAGCGAAAGCGGCAGGTTCACGCGAGAAGGCATCATCCACCTGATATTCATGTCAGTGCAGGCAACGCTTGCAGGCACTCTTTTCATCTCGTCGAGAATATCCGTATGGTACATGGTGGAGTTATTGCTCTTGCTCGCCTATCTCCTCGGATACCTCTTCGTCATCAAGCGCATCCTGAAAAAAGACATCATGCACTTCAACGAAGGCATGTTCGTCATAGGAGGATGCGTGCTCGTCATATTGAGAATGATATTCTAATTCAGAAATAAAAGCTGGGGCTGCGAGGATTCAGAACGTCGAGAAGTCTCGACATCATTGAAACCAGAGGTTCCGAGTAATGCCTAGCATTTCTGGAACAAGAAATCCTACAGATTTCTTTGTTTCTATGACCGTCAGAAACTGTCAGTTTCTGAGGGGTCGGAGTCAAGTGGGACGTTCACTTTGTGAAGTCCCACGAAAAAAACTGGGGCTGCGAGGATTTAAACGTCGAGTTCCGTCTCGACTGGTTCGGAACCCGGTGGGGCATAAAGCCCCACGAAAAAAAATACCCATTTAACTATGGGGTGGATGGGGCTGCGAGGATTTGAACCCCGGTCGGGCGGCCCCGAACCG
>JAGVFV010000152.1 GCA_020057445.1 archaeon
AATCCCATCATCAACATCGATCCTGACGGCAAAATGACATACCGCGCCTTGCCTGTGCAGATCGTCGCAAATATCATCCCGGCGCTTCGCGTCGCGGCAATAGGCACCTTGGCATATAATCTGGCAAAAGGCAACGTCAAAACCCCGCAAACAGTCATTGCCGGCGCAATCACGTTCCACGGACTCATGGATGGCCTGCCCTGTCTTCTTGACAATGATGAATACGCAAGACAAAGAATCTCATCGAGCCAAATCTCATCGAGCTTATCACAAGACCGTCTCGACCCCTCATTCGTCGCAGTATTTTCCGCAGAGATGCGCAGACTCGGAGGAAAAAGAGCAGAGAAATATGCGACAGCAATTGACGACCTCGCGAAAGAAGGACGAGTTTTTGGCGCAGGATTATTCATTGACAAGAGTGATGGACTGGATATTTCCATTCTCCAAGGAGTAAGCAATCTCGAATCTGACCTTCCAGGCAAATCCCAGACAAGGGGTTATTATTCCCGATACTACGACACCATTGTCATTGGCCTGCCAAGAGGAAATTTGGGCAAGTCACCTCTCGACATGATCCTAAGCACGGCCACTCACGAAGCGACTCACCGAACTGAAGGAAAATCCCGCAAATTCTTTGGCGCGTTTTTAGGATTCAACACAGACTCAGGGTACTTCAGCATATTCAATCCCAAGGAACAGCGAGCACGAAATGAAGAGGAAAACATCATGAAAAACGTGCAACAATCCACACCAAGAACTCCAGATTCACGTCTTGTCGATTCGCCTATGGGAAACGAAAAAGAAATGCAGGGATAGGACTAAAATACACATCTCATTTTACCAACGAAGAAATATCTCCTGAAATCAGCACACTGAACAAAGCAAAATATATAAACGGCAACATTGAGATATATATAATGCACCACCGCCTCGTCTTCCTCTCAGGAGTCCTCCTCCTCTTCGTCCTCTCCATCACCTTCATCTCATTCATCACAGAAAGACCGATCGTGGAGACAACAGGAAAAGCAACCAATCCAGTCCTGCCTGCAAAAACGACGAGTGACGGAACACAAGTCCCCTTCACCAGCACAGGCACGACCACCTATGTCTACGGAAGCAAGCTCATAGCGAAAAAAGACACGACAACAACGTACAACTTCCAGGATCTCATCGGAAGCAACACCATCACCACAGACGACAGAGGAGCGATCAAAAGCAGATACTCAAGCTATCCCTACGGAAAGATACTCAAAAAAGAAAGTACGTCATCAGGACAACAAAAATACACTTACACCGGTAAAGAGGACGACGGCAAACTCATGTATTATGGAGCACGATACATGGACCCGCGGACAGGAAGGTTCACGAGCACAGATCCTGCACAATCAACCTTCGCAAGCTATGATTATGCTGCAGAAAATCCGCTAACGATCACAGATCCCACGGGAAAAGCGAACTATTACTATATGATCAGGGGGATGGGTCCTGCCGAATATGAGGCAAGGGTACAGGGCATTCCCTGGAACCCATCAACATCAGAACGATTGGCACCGGAACGAGCAGATATGTTTCCTGCATTCCAGCTGAATGCGATCGGCAAGCCAGGATTCGATACCAATGAGATCATCATGTCTGAGACGATGGCCCAGGGAGCAAAATACGCCCACTATGGAGGATTTGCCGCCTCAGGAATCGATCCGTTGGACTTTAGGCAGACAAGCGCCGCAAAAAAAGCAGGTATGACTGTCGCGGACGGATATCTCGCCGTCTTCCGATCGACAGAACAGCTTCCTGTCAGCGAATTTCATTACAATGCCAAATACAGCGTGGAATACAGGAATTCAATCGGATCATTCGATGAATCCATGTATCTCGACCGCGCGCCTTTCTCAAGAGTCGTCAAATTAAATCCCAGCACTGAGATGATCGGCGCAATTCCCATATCTGAATTCGCGTCTTATCCTGGAACAAAAGAATTAGGCAATCAAATCGCATCCATCGCAAAGGGAGCATTACGTGGTTCGGCGGAAATAGCCGTCGGAGGGATTGGCGGGTTCGGGATCGATATTGCATATATAAACGCCATGCTCAATGCAGCCTCGAATAGCGGCATCTCGATCAATCCCCTAGACAGCAACATCGACCCAAGATATGACGCCTATGCTGCAAGGAGAAGGTCCACGGTCACCATCGGCCCGATCACCATGGTCAATAGCAGGACACCGTTTCCTATAACCTATCAAGATCAATCCCATTCTGAAAACTGGATGAAAACATACACTCCAGGATGAATAGAAGCATTTACATCAGGAATGTCCCTTTATGGATCAAGGAGAAGATACGATGAAGAAGACCATCCTTGGAGATTTATCGCCACACCACGTCCACATCATCCGTCCTCTCATACGGACGGATCGCCGTCTCTGGAATCGTCATCCTCACGCCAGCATCATACATGATCTTCCCAAGATGCGCGATCATCGCAGCATTATCAACATTGAACTGATTGGGAAGCGCGAATGATCTCGCTCCTCTCTCCTTGCACATGATGGCGCACATCTCCTGCAATCTCTTATTGCACGCGACACCGCCACCAAGAAGAAGCTCCTTCTTTCCCACGTGCGCAAGTGCACGCTCGCTCACTTCCACGAGCATGGCAAAGATCGTCTCCTGCATGGAATAGCACAAGGAATTAACGAGCTCTTCATCATGCTCCTCCTTCAGCATGTGCATGATCTTCGTGTACATGCCACCGAAAGACACATCCATTCCCTTCACCACATAAGGAAGAGGGATATATTTCTTGCCGAGTCGCGCATGCTCCTCTATCTTCGGACCTGCAGGGAATCCGAGACCCATCAAACGTCCCACCTGGTCGAGGAAATTACCCACGCCCATATCCAGGGTCTCGCCAAACACGCGATACTTTCCGCAGTCATACGCTATCACCTGCGTGTTCGCCCCAGACGCATAGAGCAAGACAGGATCCGTGCACTCCTTCGCGATCAGCCTTCCGATCTCCAGGTGCGCGATGCAGTGGTTCACGCCGATAATGGGAATCTTATGGTGCACGGCAAATGCCCGTGCGGCTGTCGCACCGACGCGAAGGCAATTTCCTATGCCTGGGCCTTGAGAGAACGCGACCAAGCCGACATCCTTGCTTTTCTTCTCCGCCTTCTCAAGCGCCTGCCGGATGACAACGTCGCACACAGCCACATGATGGGCGGCTACTTCCGCAGGGATCATGCCCCTCTCTGGATGAGAATAGGAATCCCACACATTGGAGAGGACAGTCCTGTCTTTCAATACAGCCGCACCGAACGTATGGGCGGTCGTCTCAATCCCGAGGATGATCATACCAATGCGACACGCACATCATATTTAAATATGACGATAATTTTTTAAACAAAAGAGACATTCATCATTCCATGAAAAAGCAGGAATTTCTGAAAGCGATCTTTGCATCAGGGAAGCTAGACAAGAAAAAAATCACGCTCGCGTATGACCTCGCAGAAAAAGCGCACAAGGGACAATATAGAAATACAGGCGAACGATATCTTGAACATCCCCTGCGAGTAGCCCTCCTCTTGCGTCCATACAAGCCAGACACAGACCTCATCTGCGCAAGCATCCTCCATGACGTCCCGGAAAAGACAACAGTCACGGTCGGTGACATCGCACGACGCTTCGGGAAGAGGATCGCGTTCATCGTCGACGGAGTGAGCGCAATCGACAACGGAAAGTCGATTCCGAAAGCAAAGGCTTTCCGAAAAGTCGCGGCTTATGGAACAAAAGACCCGCGAGTGGTCCTGCTCAAGTTCGCAGACAAGATAGACAACCTCACCACGATCTACAGTCACACCAGAGAAAAACAGGAAGAGATCATCAAAGAGCTCAAAAAGAAATACAT
>JAGVFV010000020.1 GCA_020057445.1 archaeon
AACTTCTTGAACTGGCTTGCCATGTCGATCAGGTCCACGTGACCGAGGAAGACTGCCCGGCAGCAATACCTTTCAAGACCGAGTGAATCGAAGATCTTCTTCCTGTCTTCGCCCTTCTTCAGGCGCTCCTGGTAGGGCTCCCACAGATGCGCAATCGGTTTTCCACAACTGAAACATCGAATAGGAACAATCATAGGTCTCACCTGTACGATTTTTGTCTCTTCGCCCTTGCCTGGCCATGCGAATTAGGCTTTGCAGCCTCTTTCCTTCGCACATCAGCAACAAGGATCCGCCTGTCATAATCCAAAAACACCTGCTTGAGCGCAGGATTACTCTTAACGAGGGCTCTTCCGATAGCAAGACGGGTAGCGTCAGCCTGCGAAGCAGGACCGCCGCCAAATACCCTGACCCAGACATCCATGCCCTTTGCAGACTCACCTGCCAAAAGGACCGGCTCCAACATACGCAGACGATACATCTTTGGCTCAAGAAAATCAAGATGCTTATGATTCACAATAACATTACCCTTTCCCTGACGGATGGTCGCTCGCGCAACTGCCCGCTTTCTCTTTCCAGCAGCGTGAAACACTTTCATACCTTTCCTCCAAGACTCCGACAGATCTCACGGACACGTACGTACTTGTTTGAAGGAAGCTTTGCCACATTCGCCTCTGCAATCGTCTCCATCTGCTTTCCTTGGAATCCCGGCGGAATGCCCACATAGCACATGATCCTATCAAACGCTTCCCGTCCTTTTGGCTGCTTATACGGAAGCATGCCACGGATTGCCCTTCTGACAAAACGATCAGGACTCCGAAAGAAAATAGGACCCTTGAACGTGCCCCGCTCCTTCCTCTGCTTGTACAATCTCAAGACTTCCTGCTTATCGCCAGAGACGACAGCCTGCTCGCAGTTCACAATATCGACCTTTTCGCCGAGAAGAGACTTCTTTGCAGCAACACTTGCCATTCTTCCCAAGATCAGGTCTTTTGCATCGATGATCATCCTAAAATCCTCACATTCTTCCCTTCAGGGTGCTTCTGCATCAACTCTTGAATAGACAACGCCTCTCCCTTCTCCTTGATCTTCTTCAAGGCATCCTCAGAAAATGTGTACGCTGCGACCTTCACCTTCTTCGACAGCTCGCCAACACCAAGCACTTTTCCTGGAATGACAACTATCTCTCCTTCGCTTGCGTACTTGTCGATCTTCCAGACATTGACCACGCGCCTCTGCCTTGTAGGCCTTTCAAGGTCGTATGCGATGCGACGCCACAGATTTGACTTTCTCTTCGCTGCAAGCGTCTTGAGCTCGACAATGAGCGTCTCCAATTCCAGGTTCTTTTGCCGATCCATTGTTTTTGTTTCCCCGACTAACGCGGGTTGAATTTAAATGCGGGGGACGAGGTTCGAACTCGCGCATCCACTAAGGAACAAGGCCCTCAACCTTGCGCATTTGACCACTCTGCCACCCCCGCGGATTCATTCTTCTACATCCTTGAGGAGCTTAACAAATGACTGCACTTGATTGGTAAAGGCCTCAACGCCTTTTATGACAATATCTTCAGGAGGAAGCTGGCCGAAACTCTCGACGAACAGAAAATATTCGTCATCTGTCAATACCTGCACTTCCCCATTGGAAAGATCGACACATTCATTACAGAGGATGCACGCCTCTGCATCTTTTACAATCAATTTCCCCTCTTTATAATCAAACACTTTTGAAGGGCAGCGCTTTGCAATATCATCGCCGCGCTTTGGCAATCCCTTAATCTCAATCTTTGGAATATTTCGATAAAACACGAGGCCCGGAGACCATTTGGCATGCTCCTTGCCAAGACCAAGGACGGCAGTCGCTTCCAGCTCCAGATCCTGACCATCCAATAATTTCACAATTGGCGTCTGCGGAAAGACCGGCTTTACCTTCGGATCCTTTGACTTCATGTCAGACGCATACGCGGTCTTTGGCCCAACAACCTTCAATGTGATAGTCAGCTTGCACTGGGCGCAACCAACACCCTTGCAAGAGCACTGGCTCATCAGATTATACGATTCCAAATCAGTCTTCAATGGCACCAGGCCAAGCCTGTGCGCAATCATCTCATCATACAATATCGAGCTGTTCAAGCGAAATTCGACATCCTCAATTGCCATCGTCGGCACTTCAAATGCCATATACCTACGAAGCGCATTCATGTATGCTGGAGACTCTCCTGCAACGCGGACTTTCAGCTTTTCCTTTGCTGAATCGAGGATTTTGACTTCCATTTTACACTCGCCTCCCTCTTTTTCCACCCTTCTTCCTGCAACCGCCATGCGGAACTGGGGTGACATCCTCAATAAAACCTATCTTCAAACCCATCCTGGACAGTGCCCGAACAGCAGCCTGAGCGCCAGGACCTGGATTCATCGGACCATTATGCCCGCCAGGTGCCTTTATCTTGATATGGACTCCAGAAATGCCCTTCTCAAGGGTCGTCTCTGCAGCTTTCTTTGCCGCAACCATCGCGGCAGTCGGAGACGACTCCAAACGATCCGACTTCACCACCTGGCCGCCTGAAACCAATGCAATTGTCTCTGTTCCGGTCAGATCAGTAATATGAATGATGGTATTATTATACGAAGAAAAGATGTGCGCAAGCCCCCAACGAGTCGCGCCCATATCTCGCGAGTCTCGATACGAAGGCCGTTCATGACGTTCCTGAGGCAACCCTTCGGTCTTCTCTTGCTTAACCTCGGATTTTACCTCTGGCTTTGTTTCTGGAACCTGTTTCTCGCTCATTTTTTCAACTTCTCCATCTCGGTCTTTCCATCTTTAATGATCTCTTTCACTTCAGTATCAGGAGTCTCTGCAACGATCTTCTCAATCTCACGATCTTCCTCAGAGCCAAGAACGACCTCGATCTCCTTTGCCTCGATCTCTTCCTCGGTGAGACTCTTCTTTTCCGCTTCTGAAAGCTCTTTCTTCTTGCCCTTCTTCTT
>JAGVFV010000019.1 GCA_020057445.1 archaeon
GCAAGCCAATACGACGCCCAAGCGACGAGCACAGAAGAACTCCTCAATGATCCTGCCATCGAAGCTGTCATCATCGCAACCACGAACAACCAACTCGCACCACTCACCATCCAAGCTCTCAACGCAGGAAAACACGTGCTCGTCGAAAAGCCAGGAGCGATCTCCGTCTCAGAACTCGAAGAGGTCGAAGCCCTCTGGAAAAAGACAGGACTTGTCGTCAAGTACGGCTACAATCACCGCCATCACCCGAGCATCCAAGAGGCACGACGTATCATCGACTCTGGAAAGATGGGAGAACTCATGTTCATCCGCGCACGCTACGGCCACGGCGGACGCATAGGCTATGACAAAGAATGGCGCGCAGACAAGAAAATAGCAGGAGGAGGCGAGCTTATGGACCAGGGATGCCACATCATCGACCTCTCCCGCTGGTTCCTCGGAGACTTCAAAGACTCTCTTTCCCACTGCGGGACATTCTTCTGGGATATGCCTGTCGAAGACAACTGCTTTGCCATCCTTCAGACAGAGAAAGGAAAGGTCGCGCAGATGCACGTCTCCTGCACAGAATGGAAAAACATGTTCTCGCTCGAGATCTATGGAAAGGCGGGAAAGATATCCATCGAAGGATTGCAAGGAAGCTACGGAGCCCAGAAACTCATCTACTACCAGATGAAACCAGAGATGGGACCGCCTGATGCGCACATCACCGAATACCCAAAAGAAGACGTGTCCTGGAGACGGGAACTCGCAGAATGGCACGATGCCATAGTCCACAAGAACGCATACATGTGCACGCCGACAGACGCACTCGCCATCATGAAGACAGTCGAACAGATCTATAGAGGTGGGATGCATGGCATTTGACTCAAAAAAATACATCGACACGTACAAAGAGACAAGCAGCAGGATCACACAACAATTCCCGACAGCGGACATCAAGAAGGCGGTCGACCTCATCCATACTGCAAGAAAAAGAGGAAGCCATGTCTTCACCATCGGAAACGGCGGAAGCGCATCAACAGCATCACACTTCGCAGGCGACCTCTTCAAATGGGCGACAGCAAACGGAAAAGCGCCCATCAAAGCATTCTGCCTCACCGACAACATCCCTCTCATCTCTGCATTGACGAACGATGACGGCTGGTCAGAGATATTCACAGAACAGCTCAAGACTCTCGCACAACCAGGCGATGTCATCGTCGGCTTCTCAGTCCACGGCGGAAGCGGGAAGGAAAACGCGGGCGTATGGTCACAGAACCTCACCAAGGCAATGCACTATGTCCAACAGATAGGAGGAAGCGCAATCGGCATCACAGGATTCGACGGAGGGGCGATGAAAGACCTCTGCGACGTGCACATCAACGTACCAGTAACATCCACTGCACACGTCGAAGGACTCCACCTCGTCGTCAGCCACATGATCGTCGACACGCTGAAAGAGATCGCGCTACACGAACATGAACAATCGACAGGAAAAAAAGACACCCACAGGAAATAAAATGAAAACAAAACAGAAGCCAAAGCTTACGAAAGCAGTCTTCCTCGACAGGGACGGAGTCATCAACGAGACAGTCTACAGGCCAGAAAAAGACATCAGCGAACCACACCACATCGACGAATTTCGGATCATACCACACGTGCCAGAGGCGCTCCAACGCCTCAAAGCAGCAGGCTACAAGCTCATCGTCATCTCCAACCAGCCATCAGTCGCCTGGGGCTACACGGGAGAAGAACTCCTCAAAGAGATCGACGACGTGATGCTCGGGCTTGGCATCGACGGGATCTATTACTGCAAGCACGGACCAAAAGAAGGATGCTCCTGCAGAAAACCAAAACCAGGACTCATCGAACAGGCTGCAAAAGACCACAACATCGACATATCCCAATCCCATCTTGTCGGTGACCGGCTCGTCGACATCCAGACAGGAAAAGGCTGCAAGAAGACATTCCTCATCGGCATCCCCCGAAACGACCTCTTCAACCTCATGGAACGACTCAATGCCCACCCGAGCCATATCGTACGGGACCTTGACGAGGCGAGCAGGATGATCGTGGAGATGAGATCATGAAGTTCTTTGCAGACACGGCAAACCTCGAACACCTCACAGAACTGACAGAACTTGGCCTGATCGACGGCTGCACCACAAACCCGCTCATCATGGCAAAGGAACAGCATTATGACTTCGAGGCACACCTCAAGGAAGTCCTTCGGCTCATCAAAGGGCCTGTCTCCATCGAAGTGACGACAAATGATTACGACGAGATGATCAGACAATCAAAAGAATTCAGCTCCTGGGGAAAGAACGCGGTCGTCAAGATACCTATGATCAAAGACGGCCTTCGTGCAGTCGCCACCCTCACAAAGCTTGGCATCAAGACCAACGTCACCTGCTGCATGACCACAAAACAAGCAGTCCTTGCCGCAAAAGCAGGAGCGACATACATGAGCCTCTTCTGGGGCAGGATCTCGGACCTTGGCGTGAACGCCAAACAAGTCGTTGACGAGACGGCAGAGATCTATGCGCGGCACAACATCAAGACAGAGATCATCGTCGGCAGCATCCGAGGACAGACTGATGTCAACGAAGCAATCAAAAGAGGAGCGCACATCATCACCATCCCGCCCAACATCTTCATGGACATGATCTACCACCCACGCACAGAAAGCACGATCAAGGAATTCCTCGACAAATGGGACGCATTCGTCAAGAGCAACCCGATGAACAAGCCAAAACAAGAAGATAATTGAAGATGAACATCAGACAGCCAACTGCGAATACTTTCCAGCAAAACATATAAACCCTCATGCAGACCATCTTTCTCGCATGAACTCGCGCACACTCAAAGTCGTCATCCTACTCATCCTCGGCCTGCTTCTGCTCTTCCTCTGGGTAAAGACAGTCGACATCCCTGCCCTATCTTCACAACTCAGGCAGACACAGCTTGGATTCATCGGCATCGCAGTCGTTTTTTACCTGCTTGGCATCCTTGTCCGCTCCATCAGATGGAAACTCCTCCTCTCCCACATCACCGACATCAGGACAGGGACAAGCTTCAACCTCTACCTCTCCGGACAGCTCTTCAACTACCTCATACCACTTCGCATCGGAGAAGTGGCAAAGTCAGTCTTCCTCAAGCAGAAGAAAGACGTGCGCATCACGAAAAGCCTTCCCACGATCATCGTGGACAAGGTCCTTGACCTCTTCGTCCTCTTGATCGTCATCTTCTTCCTCATAGCCCTTGTAGAACAAGCTAAAAACATCCCCCTCATCTGGATCTTTGCACTCATCATCATCTTAGGCCTTGCGTTCCTCACCTACTCCATCCACAGACCAAATGCGCTCCTAACCCTCATCACCAGCATCCTCTTCTTCATACCCTCATTCAAGGAACGCGCAAAGACATTTGCGGCAAGCATACTCAACGAATTGCGTCTCATCACCAGACGAAAGACCATCCTCATCGCCGCACTCATCCTCTCTGCAATCGCGCTCCTCTTCGATGCGGCATTCTTCTACGCCCTTCTCCTCTCCATACGCATGAGCCACGTCCCGATCGCCTATGCTTTCTTCGGCTACTGCCTCATCATCATCTCCTACATGCTGCCGACTCCCCCTGCCCAGATCGGCAGCAACGAGATCCTCTTCATGGTGGTCTTCACCATCCTCCTTGGCCTAGATAAGACAAAGATCGCGGCAATCACCCTCCTCTTCCACGTCACGACAACACTCGTCCTCACCCTCGGAGGGCTCTTATCGCTTCGACTCCTCAAGATCGACCTCTCAAAGGTGCCCGAATTGCTTTCTCGAAAAAAATAAATACATTTAAACCCGCCACGTGTCCACTCTCTTCAATGCGCAAATCAAAGCTAAACAAGAGAAAAAAAAAGGCAAGGATAAAACCAGCAACCATCATCATCTCCCTCATCATCCTTGCGCTCATCCTCCGCCTCTCTTTCCTTGGAAAAGGAAGCATCAGGGCAGACGAAGGAGCGACTCTTGATCTTGCCGCAGCAGATTGGAACACCTATCTTTCAGACGCGCATCATGACGTGCACCCTCCTCTCTACTATCGCTTCCTCCACATCTTTACTGGAATTGGTGACTCAGAATTCACGCTTCGCCTCTCCTCAGTCATCCCGAGCGTGCTTTCCGTCCTCCTCCTCTATCTTCTCGGAAGGAAACTCTTCGACGAAAAGACAGCGCTCATCGCGGCAGGAATCCTTGCCATAAGCCAATACCATATCAGGTATGCCCAGTTCCTCCGCATGTACAGCATTCTCGTCCTCCTCGCACTCCTCTCCACCTACTATTATTGGATCCTCATCACAGAAAAACCACGCTTCAGGACAAAGATATTCTACATCCTTTCCTCGACAGCGCTCATCTACACCCACTATTACGGATTCCTCATCCTCCTCTTCCAAGGACTCTTCCTCATCATCGACAAGAAAGCAAGAAAACGGTTCATCCCCCACATCCCCCTCTTCGCCATCATAATCCTCCTCTTCATACCTTGGGCACCCATCATCAAAGACCAACTCCTCACAGAGACAGACCTGTACACCTCATTCATAGACCAACCACTCACCTTAAGCTTCACAACAATCTCAAGCTACAATATCTTTGCCCAAGGAGGACTCTTCATCTATCAATTCCTCATCGGCTACCTCAAGGCAGCAATGAATGCGCCATTCATCATCATCACCATCCTCTCGATCACCATCATCCTTGCTGCCAGCCGCCAACTCATAAAAGAGAGAAAAGCAAAGCAACAGGCACTGCTCTTCCTCTCACTCACCATCATAGGAAGCATCGGAATAGTCCTTCTCATCCAATACTTCAAACTCGTCCTTGTCATGCCGTACTCGCGCTACCTCATGATCGTCTCTCCATTATTCCTCATCCTTATCGCCTACGGGATCAGCAGATATGCAAAAAGAATCTTCATCACCCTCCTTGCAATCTGGATCATCCTCAACCTCATCACACTATACGCATATTATGCGACAGACTATGACCGTGAGAACTGGAAAAAAATCTCTTCCCAGATCGCGGTTGATTGCGCAAACATCGATTGCATCAACGAACAGGTCACAACAGTCCTCCTCTATCCCGCATCCTATGCATACAACCTTCACCACTATTATCCAGGCACCATCACACTCATCCCGACAAACGAGCAATTCAGGCAGGAAATGAACCTCGCAGATATATACTCACGCGTAAAAATCCCAAAAAGCACTCCAGACTTCTGTAATTTCACACATGACCTTCCAACAACATTCACTGTCATCAGCGCTCTCGAGACAACGCCAGCCCTCGAAGACTGCTTCAAAGAATATCAGAAAGTATCTGCAACAAAGAACACCTATGGCGACATTTGGGGACGGCCAACAACAGACATCACCATCACCAGTTTTTCACGTCAAACAAATTCTCCATAACCACTGTCTTCACCAGCCAAAGATATAGTAAACTATAAAAGCGAATCACAGAACACCTCATACAATGAAGGGAAAAGCACGAAACACCCAGCAGACCGCACCGACAGAAGAAATAAACCTGTTCTGGTATGAAGCACGGGCAGACCTCATCAACAGGCTCATCATGAAACACTGCAACTACTTCGGACAACTCCTCGACGTAGGAAGCGGAGACGGATGGATGATGGACAACATCATCTGGAAAGGAAAGAAAGACGGCCTTGACATCACCCCTCCCCTCAAGAACAGGTATGACCGCTTCTACAAGAAATCCATCGAAAAACAGACAGGCATAAAGAAAAAATACGACCTCATACTCTGCCTCGACTGCCTCGAACACCTCGAAAAGGACAAGGATGCCGCAGACAACATGATACAGCTTCTCAAAAGACGAGGCATACTCATCATCAGCGTGCCTGCATACCAGTGGGCATTCGCAGAACACGATATCGCTCTCTCCCACAAAAGGCGCTATACACGACAGAGCCTGGAAAAGCTCATCGACAAAGACAGGGCAACCATCATACAATCAACCTATTGGGGACGACACCTTGTCGGAGGACTGCTCATCTATAAGATACTCAAAAAACCAGAAGTCTCCTTCAACAAGACCATACGCAAGATGACAACAATCCTCCTCAAGCACGACAACCATGTCATCGGAGAAGGAAGCAGAGTCCACTTCGGATCAAGCGTCTTCCTCGTGGCAAAAAAGATCTAGGATTTTACCTTCCGACACTGGCATAAGAAAATCCGAGCGCCTTCATCTCATCAGGCTCATAGATATTCCTGCCATCGATGATGACAGGAGTCCTCATCAAGGACTTCATCTTCTGCTTGTCCAGCTGGCGGAACTCATCCCACTCTGTCAATATCACCAGAGCATCCGCGCCTTTCAGGCAATCATACGGATTCTTTGCATACTCGATCTTCGGAAAGACCCGTCTCATCTGGTCCATTGCTTCAGGATCAAAAGCGACGATATGGGCATACTGTTCCAATGCCTGGCTGATGAACGTAATCGCCGGAGCCTCTCGAGTGTCATCTGTCTTTGGCTTGAACGCCAAACCCCAAACAGCGATTCGCTTCCCATCAAGATCAGGCACAAAACGCTTCAACTTCGGAAATAGGCTCTTCTTCTGCTGCTCATTCACAAGCTCCACGGCATGCAAGAGGCTCGCAGGACAATTGTTCTTCTCCATAGTCTGGATAAGCGCCTTCACATCCTTTGGAAAACACGAACCGCCATAACCCGCCCCTGCCTGCAGGAAACGCGGGCCGATCCTGTTATCAAGTCCTATTGCCTTTCCGACAACCTTGATGTCACCGCCGACCTTCTCGCACAAGTGAGAAAGTTCATTCATGAAACTGATCTTTGTCGCCAAAAATCCATTATTTGCATACTTGATCAGCTCTGCATTCACATTATTCGTCCTCATAATCACCTGATTCGGGCGCTCGAGCGGCTGATACAACTGATACATGATATCAAGAGCATTTGCAGAATCAGAACCAATCAGGACCTTGTCCGGATGCATGAAATCATAGATAGCCTGCCCCTCTCTCAAGAACTCAGGATTCGACACGACAGCAGCCTCATAATTCACTTTTCTTGCCTTCAACTGGTCAGCGATGATGCGCCTGACCTTCGCGGCAGTGCCGACAGGGACAGTGCTCTTATTCACCACAATACGAAACCCGACCATATTCTTCCCGATAGTCTCAGCAACCTGATAGACAAAAGACAGGTCAGCCTCGCCATTCGGAAGAGAAGGAGTCCCCACAGTCACAAAAAGGATATCTGCGTCCTTTGCAGCAGACGCTCCGTCTTTGGTAAACACGAGCCTTCCTTCACGGATATTCCTCTCCATAAGCTCAGAAAGTCCAGGTTCATAGAACGGCGCCTCCCCCTTCGCAAGCTTTGCCAAGCGTTCAGGATCGACATCCACACAGATGACGTCATTGCCAAGCTCAGCAAAACAGGCTCCACTGACCAAACCAACATATCCAGTACCATAAAATGCGAGTTTCATACGACACGAAACTAAGCCTGGTTTTATATAGTTTTGGCATTTATTTAGCGCCTACGAAACGCTCTAAGATAAAATAAAAGGTCCTGCGTCCCCGTAAGTCATTGGAACGAAGTTCCGAGAAATGCTGAAGGCATTTCTGGAACAAGAAATCTCTAGATTTCTTTGTTCCTATGACGCTGAGAAACTTCGTTTCCCAGCGGGGCAAGTCCCCCCGCGACGGACGAGATTGCTCTTATGAAAGCGTTTCGACCTTAGGGCGCTAAATCTTGCAGAAACTTTAAAAAGAGGTCCGCATTCACGAGTCATGGACGGCCACAGAGGCTTGGCAACACCCGTTCCCATTCGAACACGGAAGTTAAGCAAGCCATCGTTCGTGGGTGTACTGCGCTTATGCGTGGGAAACCATGATCGCTGTCCACCCTTTTTTTCTGCAATTGCGATTGACTGTGCCACTATTGCATATTTGGAATAATCCTTATAAACACTGCTTCATTCCCCTCATTTCATGCCTAAGACATCATTGCTTTCCGCAATCGCATTCATCATAGGAGTATCAGGAACGCCGGCAATTGCAGACCCTGACCAGTCTACGACAAATCCGACATTCTCTGTCGGGAACACGTCCGAAGATCCAGAAGTCTACCTGCGCATGGCAGACTACCTTGAAAGGAGGGGACTTCTCACCGACGCACTCGAAGAATATTCAAAAGCATACAATAGCAATTGGAGCCAAAACCCCCTCAATCCAGACCCGTTCCTAGCACGCGCAGGATTCGAATACCGCATCGGACTCTGGAACAAAGCAATAGACGATCTAGGATTTCTCATAAGCTCAATACCTGATCACTTCGAAGGGAACCTGCTTCTCGGCAGGACGTTATGGATGAAAGGCAATAATGAGCAAGCGGTTTTCTATCTCACGAAAGCATTAGGCGCGAACCCGAATTCTGCAGAAGCTCTCGAGATCCGAAGCAGGGTCTATTCTGCGATGAATAAGGATGATGAGGCGAAAGCGGACCATGAGAAAGCAACGTCACTTGAGAAGTGGGTCTCGCTCGATATCGATTATCAAGAGGCGCAATTTGATGAAATCCGGAACCTCTGGACAGCATATGCTGATTTTCAAAAAAGGACACCAAGTCCTGCCGCGTTCTCCGACATCGCAGACAAATTATTCATGGCAAATTTTAATGAAGAAGCAAGCATATACCTCGCAAAGGCAATAGTGCTCGATCCCAACGACGCAAATGCCCACGCTTCTCTAAGTTTATGCCATTACCTAAATGAGGATTTGAAAGAGGCAATCGCAAGTGTCAATAAGGCCATAGCAATAAAACCTGACGATGCAAGGTTTTACGTCGAGAGAGGGACGTACCTCTTCAACAACAATAACGGGCTTCTCCGGCGACCACTCATGGAATTCGACAAGGCAATCTCGCTCGATGATCGCCTCGCAATCGCCTATGAAATGAAAGGCATGGTCTATGCAGCAATGGATAGCACCGATTTGGCCATCAAAGAGCTCACCAGGTCGATCGGCCTGGACTCTACAAGCGCAGATGCCCATTACAATCTTGGTGTGGTGTTAATGACTCATGATAGGCAGGATGAAGCCATCCGCGAATTCACAAAAGCGATCAGCCAAAACTCAACCTACGCCACGGCGTATATCAATCGGGCAATCATTCTAGGAAGTAAAGATCGCATCGACGAGGCACGTGCCGATTTTGACATGGCAGTCCATTATGCCCCTCAAGAACCATTGGCGTACTTCACTCGTGCAATATTCTTTATGAACCAGAAGCTGTATGATGAAGCATGGGAAGATGTCCATACTGCAGAAATGCTCGGCTGGACGCCTGACGACAAATTCCTCAATAA
>JAGVFV010000132.1 GCA_020057445.1 archaeon
AAAAAGAAGACATGCAAAAACTCATCCCCCTCCTCAAGAAAGCACGAGAGCGACCGCGGAATTACGCCGTAGTCTATGAGACCTTCAATGGTATGAGGACATTGTACGAAGAAGCCATAACCATCCTCTCCTCAACCAAAGAAGACTTCCTCGGATTCTCCCTCGGCGACGAATACCAATACGCGCAATCAAAGACATTCTTCCTGCAATACGACAGAAAGCGAAAGGAACAAGGCATAAAGACACGACTCATCGCACTCGAAAAGCAGCGACAATTCATGAAACCATACGAAATGCCCTCCTTCTCCATCAGATACCTTCCCTATTCCCTCCCCCACGGAGTCATCATCTATGGAGACGTCGTAGCAACACTGCTCTGGACAGACAACCCTACAGCATTTGCCATCCACTCCAGGGAGAATGCTAACGCATACAAGAAATTCTTCGAAGACCTCTGGAAAATCGCCAAGAAATAGCTACTTCACCAGCCACTCCGTCTCTTCCTCATCGAGCCTGAGGTAGGAAGAGAGCTCGTTTGCGAACCTCTTGTTCTTCGCTGCTGCTTTCATGAATGGCAGGACGTCCTGGATGACGCGACGAGACGAGGTGTGCGTGTGACTCGCGATCTTCCCTGCGATCGCCTTCCTCTTCAGGTTCTTCTGGTTTGCTATCCAGATCTTCAGGATTCTGCCGCTCTGTCGATACTCATGGGCCTCTGCATACTTCTCCCTCTTCGCGAGAGCTACGCCCGCAGAGAGCAGGGCATAGCAATACACCTGGAAGCGGTAATACTGCCACCTGCGGATCCTGCCGCGGAAGACGTCACCGACACTGACAGCGTCGAACGCCCGGCTGATGTCATCGGCTTTCGTGTATTCGACAGGGATGTTCTCCTCGAGCCAGAGGAAGAGTTCGTCGAGATCCTCATCAAGGTTGTCAAAAGATTGCAAGGCTATCCCAGGATCCTTCGTCTTGAACACCTTCAGGAGCGCCTGGCCGACGAGCTCTTTCCGCTCCCGGAAACCGAGACGGGAGACATCCTCCCGGGTCACTTTCGAAAGATACGAGATGGACTGAAGATCGTTCACCGCCGCACGAAGGTCACCATCTGCTATCCTTGCGAGATGACGAAGGGCATCCTCGTCCACATGCATGCGCTCCTTATCAGCGACCCGCTTCAGGAAAGCGACAGTATCAAGGAGACTAAGATTGACATAATCGATCACTGCACACTTCTGCCTTATCGTCTTGAATTTCGGATCAGACACGTCGTTTGCCGTGATGATTATAGGAAAAGATGACTCTGCGATAAGCTTTGCCAAGGCCTGAACTCCTCCACGGTCCTCCCGTCCTGCTATGCCGTCGATATCATCGATCAGGATGAGCTTTCCTGAAGAGAACAGGGACCTTTGGCTTCCTGCGGCTCCGACAATTCGTGTCAACGAGTCAGCATTGCGCGAATCAGACGCATTCACCTCGATGATATCCCACGACATGTCCTTTGCAAGCGCATGCACCGAAGACGACTTTCCTGTGCCGCTTCTGCCAAGCAGGAGTATTGCCTTTCCCCGCTTCCAGGAAAGCACTTGCTTATGCAATTCCTTCGCAGATTCGCCAAGAAAATCCTTCAATGAGGACGGCGTATATTTCTCAACCCAGGGAAGGTTCATCATAAAAGAGAAGCGGCACCCGTATAAAAAACTTCATTGTCTTCTTGCATCCCGAAAATCTCTCGAACGCTCTTTCCAGAGCTTGCGTTCCAGCTCCTGCACCTCATTCCTATAGCCAGTATAGGGGGAAAACTGATCAGAATTCAGCTGCTCTGCCAAGGGACGCAAGGTGGAGAGTGCTTCTGCCGCCTTCTCAAGATACGAATCCCTCTGGTCCTTGCAAAGGATCGCGTCCCGCATGAAATAATCAAACGTGCGCTTTGCTGTCCTGTACAGCTCCTGTGGATCTGTTGTCTGTTCCATCTTTTCGGAAAAACAGACGTTCTTCGAACTCATATTTAAATATTTCGATGAGTTCCCGACGGGGGACGAAGAAGAAAAGAAGAAAAAAATAAGAAAACCCCTACGGTTTTTTCAACAAGTAAACGACCACAACAAACAGCACACAGAATACGATTGCTGCAATCCACATGATCTTCTTTGTCTTTGGATCCTTAAGTCCCATAGTATCACCTGCTCCTCACGTAATGCACTCATTTAAAAATGTTTTGAAAGCCGCCTCGACTGGTATGGAGTGGAGCTAAAGCTCCACGCGGTGGTTCACAATAACCCGCAAATCACGACATCGCTTCCCAAAGAATAAAGCTACGGCCGACAGGACATAAACGTCGAGATGTCTCGACAGGTCCAAACCGAAGAAGGGGATATTCCGTTCAGAAAATCCCCTCTGCACTGCATCTGACGAGACTGATTCGACTATACTACGGCCGGCCGGACTTGAACCTGCGGCACTGACCTCAGTGCACACGGAAGCGAAGAGGACATCGACTGCGTCGAGTCCTCTGCACTGCATCTGACGAGACCAATTCGACTATACTACGGCCGGCCGGACTTGAACCGGCGATCTTCTGTGAGTGAGACAGACGTCGTAGCCACTGGACCACGGCCGTATACGAAGATAAGATTAAGATATGATTTAAAAGGTTTTTCAGTCATTCTCGAATTCTGACCTATTCATACCTCAGCGCGTCCACTGGCTTCAATTTTGACGCCTGATAGGCAGGGATGCTTCCCGCCGCGATGCCGACGAGCACAGACACGCCAATCGCCAAGAGAATGGAATTCAGCGAGACAAAAGTTCCACCCCGTGAAAAAGGAAGCGCACCACCCATCAACGCCGGAAGGAATCCCGAAAGGAGAATGCCAAAAACGATACCGATGATCCCCCCAACAAGACCGATGAATGCGGCATTGAAAAGGAATATCTTCAAAATATCGGCATTCCTAGCCCCTATTGCCTTCATGATGCCGATCTCTTTCGTCTTCTCCAAGACTGACGTGAACATGGTATTCGCAATCCCGACCGCACCGACAACCAACGACACTGCAGCTATCGCGAGCAAGAAGGCGTTCATGGAACTCATCGTCGCCGCGCGCGTCGCCTGCATCTCCTTTCTGGAAGAGACAGAAAAATCCTGCGTAGAATTCGTCACATGCCTCGCAAGGCGCATCTTGCCCTCTATCATGGCTATCGACGCATCAAGCTGCTCCTCATCCTTGATCTTGACTACCAGCGTATCATACTCGTTCAATGTCTTATCAGGAATGATCTGATACGCCAAGGCAATAGGCATATAGATGCTCGTGCTCGAATCATCCAATACTCCCACGACCCGGAATGCAGAACCTTCGATCGTCAGCATCTGGTTTATCCCGACCGGCTGAGTAAAATAATTCGAGGCAAGACTGCCGCCAATGACGACCACGTTCTGGTCAGCAGAATCAAGCATGCGGCCGTCCTTGATCTTTGTCGTCGTCACCTGTGACCAGACACTCTGGTCCACACCGGTCAGGCTGACCTTGCCTGATTTCCCGAGGTATGACACATTCACACTCCCACGGATCTCCGTATCCACCACTGCGACATCAGGAATCCCCTTCAAAGTCTGGACATCCGTCCTTCCGAGAATCACTGATTTCGATGTCGCTTGCGACGAGCCTCCAAACGACCCTGGAGGGCTGTCGCCCCTGCCAAAAAAACCGCCTCCTCGGGAAAAGCCCGCAGTTATAGTGAGGAGGTCGCCGCCAAGCGTGTTCAGCTGCGAATTAATCTCCTGCTGCAAGCCAGCACCTATCGACATGATGGCGATGACAGCAGCAACACCTATGACAATCCCGATGATAGTAAGCCAGCTACGCAGCTTGCTATGCAACACCATGTCGAATGCATGCTTCAGGCACTTGTCAAGTCTCATGGTTCACTTCTTCTTCGGCTTGACTTCTGCATCAAGTATCCTTTTTCTCCGTATCTTATAATACACGAAGAACCCGATCATGACTACGACAAATGCGATAAAGTACCATTTGTACCTGGAAAAGACATTCTGTTGTGCAGTCCGACGTCCTGCAAAGGCCGCGGCAGCGGTCCCGCCGGCATCTGAACTCACCTTGACTTCTTTTTCCACGACCAGCCTCTGCCCGCGCGTATCAGTGTAGGCAATCTGCATCCTCACCTTATCTCCCGATGCATTCATCGATCGCTGGAACTGACCTTGCTGAAATTGTTCAGACTGGTTCTGAGTCCGTGGCATAGTCTGTATGCCCGTCCTATTCTGCGCCATATTCGACAAAGCGAATGTCGCAACAGTATAGTCTCCCTTGTTCAAGTTCCCGATGATGACCGTGCTCGAACCAGACACCCGCCATCCCTGCTGGTCAGGCACAATGACAGAGACAGAATACGCAGGATTGCTGCCGATGTTTGCGACAGTGAACGACATCTGGCCAGAGGCGCTCTGCGAGAATGCCACGTCAAAGTCAGTGCCGCCGCCGACATAGACTCCTGCAATGGTCGTGACGGTCTTTGTCCCGTTCCTGACAGGATCATCATACGTCAGATACAGATCAAGCTTATAGAGCCCAGGTTCTGCGTTCGTATCAGCAATCACCTTATATTCAAGGACTGCACTCTCACCCACATCAATGTACTTGATGTATTTCGTATTGTCGCTTCCCACAGGCAGGATGGAATTATCGCTATTTTCCCAATAGAACGTGAGATCCCGAAGCGGAGAATTCCCCACATTATTGATCGTGAATCTCAACGTATCCTCTGCGCCAGGGACAAGGACGGACTTATCGATATGGATGATCTCTGCATTGTCCCGGTTCTGCACCTCGACAGACAATGTCGCCTGCGTCTCTGCGACAGCGCCCTCGGCATAATACTTCAGCTTCAGCTCATAATTCCCCGCAATCGCGTCCTTATCCACGCGGATCTTGAACTTGATTATCTTGAGATTCTGCGAAGAGGAACCTCCTGTCGCCTGGATCGTCCCAAGCTTCTGCAAAGAGGCCTCGCCCGATAGCACATCAAAAGGATACGAAGGGACAAACTCGACAATGAGGTCATTGATCGGATTATCGCCGACATTTTCCACACCGACCCTCACCTCGACAATCTCTCCTGCAAGCGCAGGATCGGGATCCTGATTCACCAGGCTCACCGAAATCGACGGGGAAAGGCCAGGAGCCGCGTGCACACTAGCCAACCCCGCAATACACAGAAATAATACAAACATGAACACCATCATTTTCTTCATTTTTTCACCCCGTGGTTCTCCACGACTCTCATGATCTGCCCGTCCTTCAACTCAATTGTCGTCCGGGCATATTTAGCAAGATTCATATCATGCGTGACAAGGATGATCGTCTTTCCCTCCTCCTTCCACAACCGATGCAGGAGTTCAAGGACTTCTTTGCCAGTCACGCTATCGAGCGCTCCCGTCGGCTCATCGGCAAGGACGATCTCAGGATTGGCGACTAAACTCCGGGCGATGGACACCCTCTGCTGCTGGCCTCCTGAAAGCTGCGTCGGGCGGTGATGCATCTTGTCAGCCAAGCCGACCATTGTCAATATCTCCCGGGTACGCTTTGCGGCAGAAGCATCATCATATTCCAAGAACTCAAGCGGAAGCAGGACATTATCAAAGGCAGACATGGAAGGGATCAGATTATACTGCTGGAATATGAACCCGATCGTCTTCCCGCGGAACGCCGCAAGGTCAGACTCCGGAAGCCTGCTGATATCATACGACTTGAGAAACACGCTCCCCTTCGAAGGCACATCAAGGCAGCCTATGAGATTCATCATGGTCGACTTCCCGCTTCCCGAAGCCCCGATGATCGCGACAAAATCACCCTTTTTGATCTCCACAGTCACCCCGCGAAGCGCAGGGACTTCCACATCGCCCATCTTGTAGATCTTCCAGACGTTCTCCAGGTGGAGAATGACCTCTTTCATTGCGGCATCCTCATCTGACGATCAAAGGTGCAGACCAGGACATCTTCGACAGATTGGCACGTCCCGTCTATCTTTCCTCGAGGACTATCCAAAGAACACGCATCTCTTGCAGCCATATCCAGACACGCATCGACCGCCTTTTGCCTCTGTTCTTCCATCACCTGTCTACGTTGGTCGTCACTCATATTTGAATCATTCCATCGCGAACCATTCGAAGGACGTCCGGTCCAATTCCGCATATCATCGCCCGAATTATGCAATCTGCCATCTCCGGGAAACTCACCTCGGGCAGGACCGCCATCGCTGTTGCTTCCTCCTGCACAACCAAATAGAGAAAAAGTCACCATGACGAGCAATGCAAGCATCAGCAGGGGTCTCATAATATCGCCACCACACAGTCTTTGATCAACCACTCACTTTATAAAAAGAATGGATGTCACCTCCATAAAAAAAAAGAATGGGGGAACATCATTCCCCGTTCATAGGACATCCGCCTCTGTCACCAGGACCTCTACCCCTACTAGAACCTTTTCCCATGCCAAATCCTCGGCCATTAATTCCTAGCTCTTTCGCAAGCGCGTCCGCAGTCTCGACGTCTCCAGACTGCCTGGCTTCATGCATCTTGACAAACGTAGGGAAATTCTCCTCGGTGATGACATCCTCCGCTGCCTGTCCTTTCGGCTTGTTTTCCATGGCTTCTTTCCATGCAGCATAATCACCTGCATTGATCGCGGCCTCAACTGCTTCACGATGCGACTGCATCGCAGCATGGCGCTCAACCATGGCGTTGAACTGGTCCTCAGACGGCAAGCGCTCCTTCTGCGCGTTTTCTGCAGCAGTCACGAACGCATCATAATCTCCTGTCTCAAGGGCTGCCTTTGCCTCTTCATTCCTAAAACCGCCAAACGCAAAGACGCCCGCGGCGAGCAAACCGAGCACGAACACTGCTCCCAAACCCAACAATGGTCCTTTCATATCATTCACCTCCGTGAATCCAACTGCAAAAGCACAATAGGTTTATAAAGACAAAGAAGGTGAAATATATACTATACGTCCACATCCCATATAAATTTAAAAGGAAAATCCGCTTTCGGTGATCCATCATGCCCCCTCCCCCTCTGTTTTTCAACCCTGCTCTCTTCATCACAGAACTAGCATTCACCCTCATCGCAGTCATCTTCTGCATCCTCATCTACTTCAGGACAAAAGGGATCTACGACCTTTCTAAATACAAAGGCATCAAATACTTCAGGCACGCATTCCTCTTCCTCGGGCTCTCCTACATCCTCCGATTCCTTCTCAGCATCCTCATGCTATCCATGATGACCTTGGACTTGCGGCCACGGATGATCATGCCCTTCTTCATCCTCATCACAGGCTACTTCAGCACGGCAGGAATCCTCTACCTTGTCCTTAGCTCAGTATGGAAGAAAGTCAAAGCGCTGCCGCTGAACATCATCATCCACGGAACAGCACTCATCCTCTCCATAGCGGCATTCGCCACAAGATCCCACCTCATCCTGCTCTATCTCCAGACAGCGCTTCTCGTGATAGCAGTCATCCTGAATATCATCATGCACAAGAAACTCTCAAGAATGAGAATCATATACTACCTCATCTTCTTCCTCTGGCTCATCAACCTCTGGATCATCGACAGAAGGCGTCTTCCATTTGAAATCAACATCGTCTTCCAGCTCGTATCCCTCATCGTCTTCTATTTCATCTACAGGAAAATCTCCAAATTCACACCATGAGAAAAAGGGACCGCCTCGAAGTGATCTTTGACATCCTCACTATCATCAGAGACCGCCATAACTCGATCAAACCAACACCGCTGCTTCGCACCTCCAACCTCTCATCGAGCAGCTTCAACGAATACTATGCCGAGATCCTCAAGAAAGGTTTCATCCAGGAAGTCATCGACAAAAAAGGGAAAAAATACCTCTCCCTCACAGACAAAGGATTCACCTACCTCGAAAAATACACCTACATCCTCGGATTCATCAGAGAATTCGAACTCTAATTCCTCTTCTTCACCACATAATCAGCTATGACATAGACGAGAATAGCGACCAACCCCCCGATCAGGAACCACGGCCAAGCCTGCGAGAACAATGAAGGAGACGCAACCACGTTTGCATCCATCATCGGCGCAGCCTTTGCCATTAGGACGGGCTCTGCCTCTGCAACAGCGCGAAGTCCCGTGTCAGCTGCATCAACGATTCCTTTTGGCCTTGTAAAATAATACAGCAGACCGGTGCCGACTACTGACACTAGAATCGCGGGCGCAATCGCTGCAAGGCGCGACCTGATCGACTCCATGCCGCTCTGCGGAGGGGCGATGATGACGAGCTTCTGCGACAGCCGATAATGGTTTACCACCTTCCCTTTCTCGCTGTAATGGAATTCCTCAGCAAGGATCATCCTTGCCTCTGCAAGCTGTTTGAGATTATAATGCACAGTGGACTGGGGAAGCTTGAGCGCCTTTGCAATCTGTGACTCTGTCGCGTCCTTAGAAGCGAGATAGTCCATGATCTTACGCGACGTCTCGTTCGCGAGCGCCTGGGACAGCTTCTTCGACTCATCCCTGTTCAGATGGACGATGATATAGGATTCTTCCTTCATAAGACCAGAAATGACCATCCGCCTTAAAAACTTTATGCAGTGCTGATAACATAGAAAAAAACCCGAAAAAGCGACTGCGCGACATGCGCAGTTACTCCTCGGGACAGGGGGTGTTGAAAAAGACAATGATTAGCCAAACCTTTGCGAACGCATGAACCTCCTACGCAGAGACTCAATGTCGAACGTATCGCTCAGTGATTTCCTATTATAGCCTGGATCCTCGTATTTCATGCTCCCACCTCACCATCGTAAGAGTCCAAGTACAGCAGCGTAGATGCGTCATCCAAGGACAGTGTCCCTGTGGACTCCCATCCGCTGACCCGTTCCTCTTTTGTTATCAACTCCTGCTCGATTTGTTGCCTTGTTTTCATGCGATCACCTCAAGGAGGAGATAGACCCTTACGTTTATATACCCTGTTAAGCATAAATCAGAAGAGAAATCCATAAAGTTTAAAAACCGAAAAACAACCTTCCCGTCCATGGCATACCTGTATCTTTCTCCTGATTGGTTCCTCGGCTACGACGTCGCCCTCGAACTCCTCTTCGCACTCGTCTCCCTGCTTGTCGGCATCCTCGCGCTTCGCGTGCACAAGGAATCAGGCCAGCCCTTTGTCAAGCTCTTTGGCGCGGGATTCATATTCATAGCAGCTTCCTACTTTCTCCATGCACTCTTCAATCTCATCATCATATCAGAAGCGCGGCAAAATCCGTATCTTGCCATCAACTTCATCACCTATGCATACCTCAAGACACTTGGCTTCTACGCACACCTTTTCTTCATGACCCTTGGCCTTTCCATCCTCGCGTACATGACATTCAAGACCGATAAGCAACAGCTCTTCTGGCTCCTCTTCCTCCTCTCCCTCGCAGGAATCACCCTGAGCAAGAACGACCTGTACACGTTCTACATCACGACAACCATCCTCACCTTCTTCATCTCCCTGCACTTCACCATCAACTTCGTCAGGAACAAGAACACGAAGACATTCCTCGTCTTCCTCGCATTCCTCCTCCTCTTCATCAGCAAGCTCCACTTCGTCTTTTCCATCCACAATAACATGCTCTATGCCCTCGGCCACATCATAGAGCTCATCGCATACGGTCTTATAGGCTGGAACTTTTACCTGGTAAGAAAAAGATGAAAAAACGCGACAGGCTCGAGATCATCCATGACATCTTGAGCGTGATTCGGGACAAGGGAGGAACGAGCAAACCCACGCACATCATCTACAAGTCCAACCTCTCCCACCAGATGCTCACCGAATACCTGACCGAACTCATCACCAAAGGATTCCTGCTCGAGACAAAAGACAAAGCAGATAAGAAAAACTATGCCATCACAGACAAAGGATACAATTATTTAAAAGATTACTCAGTCATCAGGTCATTCGTCGACTCATACGGCCTTGGATAACATGTTCACGATAACAGAAGAACCATTCGAAAGCGCAACAATCTTGAAATTAGGAAATCCGAATGGCTCCTATTTTACAGCCATACCCTCCTGCGGGGCATGCACGCACGAACTCGTGCTTGAAAAGCACGGACAACTCTTCTCAGTCCTCTTCCCGGAATCATCACCAGAACCCCTCCTTGCCGGGACATCCTTCAAAGGATCAAAACTCACCCCGTTCCCGAACAGGATCAACAACGGAACATATGCATTCGAAGGAAAGACATTCATCCTTCCCATCAACTTCAAGGACGGCAACTCCATCCACGGACTCCTCTACAATAAAACATTCACCATCAAAGAGACATCCGCAACAAAGGACGAAGCGCACTCAGTCCTCGCATATGATTATGTTGGAGATGTCATTGGATTTCCCTTCCCGTTCATCATCACCATCACTCACAGCCTCACTCAAGAAGGAATCGCGATCACGACAGAAGTGAAAAACACAGGAACACAAGACATGCCCTACGGCGACGGATGGCATCCCTACTTCACCCTCGGAAAAAAGATCGACGACCTCGGGCTGACGCTTCCTGTGACAAAAAAGATAGCTGTCAACGAACGCATGATACCGACAGGAAAGATCGATGATTACACGCTGTTTTCCACGGCAAGGACCATCGGAAAAGAGACATTCGACACTGGATTTGCAGTACAGAATCCAGCAACGACACTTCTTACCGACGGAAACATGACAATCGCAGTCTGGCAGGACGCATCCTATCCCTATCTCCAGGTCTACACGCCAAAACACCGCGAAGCGATCGCGATAGAGCCTATGAGCTGCATGACAGACGCCTTCAACAACAAGAAAGGGCTTGTCGTGATCAAGCCAGGAGAGACATGGACGGGAAGGTACGGAGTGAGGATGGAATAAAATACGCGCAGAATCCGAAATATTTAATAATGCGGGCTTGTCGAACAAGCATGTGCATAACAAAATAATATATTCATTCTTCCTCTCCTTTCTTTTATTAATATCAGTGAGCAGCTGCACATATTTGACAGGAGATAAGAATCTCTTAGGAAAGGCATATGCAAAAGGCATAATAGCGACCACATCCGATCTTCATTCTCCCTCACCTGCAACGATCGACGGCGAACAAGAAATCGCATTCTCAGTGCCGACAACCACACAAATGAACAATTATCCTGTCGGCAAAACATTCACAAAAGATGAGGAGTTCACCATAGACCTCAGAACAACAGTTTCAGCACTATCCTTCTCAGGCTCTATCAAACTTGCCGACAAGGAAGGATATGTAAAAATCGTCCTCAATCCCGATACGGACATGCTTCTAGGACTTGAATCATATCCCCTCATCACCAAAACGACAAACTCATTTTCAGACGTCTGCTTCGAAACATGCAATCTCAACAATCTACGTGTAACAAAAATAAAGATAATCATAAAGGATGCAGAACTTAAGCTCGACAACATATACTACCTTCCTACAGGGCAATTATCAAAGACAAAAAATGAAATAATAGAGTCTCAGAATCAAGAAATAATAACAGCCTTGCAACAAAAGATACAAGAGAACAACCAACATTGGACTCCAGCACCTACCGCAGTATCAAAACTCCCCTACAAGTTCAAGGTGCAATTGCTTGACGGAGAATATGGTAACAAAGGAAGCATATTGTTCTACAGGGGAGGAATATTTTCATTCGGCAACCAAGAAGAAAACAAGTACACGAGAGAAATAAGCGGAACCGACGAGCCTTACTTTCCTTTCGCCTTTGACTGGCGAAACAGACATGGAGAAGACTGGATGACCCCGGTGAATGACCAATGCGGTTGCTGGGTCATTGACCATCTGGAATATGATTGGTACTGGGAAGATTGCCAAGCAGCAGGGTACGAATATCGCTGCTGCGGAAACTGCTACGCTATGGCGTCTATCGCCAGCATGGAAGCCGTGACGAACCTCTATTTCAACCAGCACATCGATATGGACTTCTCAGAACAAGATGCAGTATCCTGCGGACACGACAACTATGGCTGCGGAGGAGGCTTTCCGAAAAATGTATTCATAGATATAAAGAATCAAGGAATCGTCGAAGAATCCTGTTTTCCACTGACATTAACAAACAGTTCTTGCAACGAAAAATGCGAAGACTGGCAGGCCAGCGTATGGAAGATAAGTGACTATGACTATGCTATGCCTCCAGAGTATCTTAAGGATTATTATAGCGAAAAGAAGAAACTAACCGAAAAAGGACCTATTGTCGTATCGACGAACTGCGTTGGCAGACATTCATTCACGATAACTGGATTTGGAGAAATCACACCAGGATTATACTGGCGAAATAAAGAAATTCTTGAAAACGACCAGCGCATTGGAACAACATACTGGATCGTGAAAAATAGCTGGGGAGAAGATTGGGGAGATCATGGATACGGAAATTTCATCATCGAAGAAGATCCCAACTGTGAATTTTGGTTTCCAATAAACATCGAAACACCAATCGTCCCTCCAACAAATGAACCTCAAACAATCGCTTGCAGAGACTCTGACACTGACGGATACTGCTGGTGGGGAATATCCCCGCAAAAGCCCGGAAACTGTCCACAAAGCTGCGCAACCCATACTGAACCAGACTGTAATGACGCAAAGCGTGAAATACTATCCTGTCCACAAGATTATGTGTGTGGTAATCACCAACTTCTCCCAAGCGGAGAACAAAGCAGATTTGGAGACTACTTCTTCTTTGGAGGGAATAAATGCTGCGGGGATAATCTCGGAGAATATCCCATTACAAACATAATAACACAATCCCAAGAACGCGGTGCTGCTTGTTGCAATGATCCACGAGACGTCATAATCAAGGTCAATGGGACTTACCAATGCAAGGGCCACTGTGCTGATGGCACACTCACTGACACTTGTTCAAACAACAAACCCCTCTACTGCAACAACGTCGGCAACCTGATTCATGATTGTAACCGATGTAGCTGCCCTAAAAGTTTCATCTGCAAAGCCAACGGATACTGCGCAGACAACAACACCCAATCACCGTGTTCAATACATGGCAATGTCTGTTTTCTTCTTGAATGCCCAAACGACACCATGGTTGTCCAAGAAAGTTGCATTAACTCAATAAGCACTATTAACTCAATAAACGCTATTCGGAATCCAATTCCTACTGCCTGTTGCACTCAGAGGAATTCATGCCAAGATACAGATGGAGGCATCAACCCGAATATCTTCGGCAGAATCAATGGATCAGTGAACGGAACTTCCTTCTCCTATAACGATACCTGCCTTAATAATTCGCAAGTTAACGAATATTACTGTACTAGCGCCCCGGCAAACATCAGCATCAACTGCCCGCCGAATGCAGTCTGCCAACAGGGAGCCTGCATCAACCAGACCAGCAACAATACCTGCTATGACAGCGACGGGTATGATATCTGGACATATGGATATGTCACAGGATATCAGAATGACACAAACCAGACTCATAACGATTCCTGCAATACCCCGACAGTCGTCATGGAATGGCAATGCCAGGGTACAACAATGACCAGCGGAAATATTGCCTGTCCAAGCACGTGTGAAGGCGGAAGGTGCATAAATATGACAAACAGCACAAACCATGCACCCAACGTGACCGACATTTTCCAAATACAGAACGGACCCTTCAATTACAGCTTCCAGGCACTAACCTCTGACCCTGATCCCGGAGATCTCGTCGAACGAGTCAAGTTCTATAATCTTCTCACCGGAGAAATTTATACTGATTTTTCAGGATCAGACTTCAGATATTCCTGGAACTCCCAAGGCTATGGAAGCGGGACCATTACCCTGCAGGCCCAGGCATACGATGGAGAACTTTGGGGAACGTGGTATACAAAGTCCTTCCCCTACAATGGCACACAAAACCAGACAAACACTACCTGCATTGACAGTGATGGCGGATTGAACCTTACCCTGTATGGATACGTCTATGGCAAATACGGAAATGGCACCAACTACAATCTCTCAGACTATTGCATGAGCAACGCCATGATCAATGAATATATCTGCCAAAACACGACACCGAGCGCAATCGCAGCAGGATGCCAACAAGGCAACAATTGCTCGCAAGGATACTGCCATTAATTCGTTATCTGCCAAAACCTTTTAAAATCCCCGCTGATTCATCTCAATCAGAGGAAACTATGCTCATCGGTATCGTCGGAAAACCGTCCTGCGGAAAAAGCACGTTCTTCAAGGCAGCGACCCTTGCGGAAGTGGACATCGCAAACTATCCCTTCACGACTATCAAGCCAAACCATGCTGTCGGGTATGTGAAGATACCCTGCGCAGAGACATTCTTCAAGGTGAAATGCAACCCCCGTGTGGGCTACTGCGTCAACGGCACACGGTTTGTCCCGATCGACCTCCTTGACGTCGCCGGCTTGATTCCTGGCGCGCATAAGGGCGAAGGACTTGGCCTTTCCTTTATGAACGACCTCAACCAGGCAGACATGCTCGTCCATGTCATCGACATCAGCGGAAGCATCAATGCAAAGGGAGAACCGGTAGACCCGCTCAGCTACGACCCGCTGAATGATGTCGAGTTCCTCGAGAACGAGCTCGACTACTGGTACCTCGACATCCTCAAGAAAGGATGGGAAAAGCTCGCACGGCAGATACAGCAGGAGAAGGCAGACCCTGCACGGGTGCTCGCCAAGCAACTCTCGGGCCTTGGCCCTGACGAGAACATGCTCAAAGAAGAGCTTGTCAGGCTCAAACTGCCGCCTGACACGACACACTGGACAGACGATCAGCTCCTTGCGCTCGCATCCAACCTTCGAAAAAGGACAAAGCCCATGATCATCGCGGCAAACAAGGCAGACATTCCCGGAGCAGAGAACAACGTCAAACGCCTCAAGGAAAAATTCCCCAACTACACGATCATCCCCTGCAGCGCAGAAGGAGAGCTTGCTCTACGCGAGGCTGCAAAGCACAACCTTGTCACCTACATGCCCGGAGAGAAAGACTTCACCGTCGTCAACGAAGCAGCGCTCAACGACAAGCAGAAGAAGGCGCTCGCATTCATCAAGACAGGCATCCTTGAAAAATACAATACGACAGGAGTGCAGGACGTGCTAAACGCCTGCGTCTTTGATACCCTCCACATGATCGCGATCTTTCCCGGGGGCATCAACAAGCTCACCGACCAGTACGGAAACGTCCTTCCCGACTGCTTCCTCATCAAGGACGGCTCGACCGCTGTCGACTTCGCCTACAAGATCCACACTGACCTCGGCAACAAGTTCATCCGCGCGATCGATGTGAAGAAGAAACTCACCGTGGGACGCGACCATAAACTGAAGAACTTTGATGTGGTCGAAATCGTGGCGAACGCGTGAACCAAGATGCTAAGGAAAAGATATGCCAAGATAAAACTGAAACAGAAGGCAGGATTGCTTGTCGGAACTCTCAGACCTGGCAGGCTCAAGCCAGAAAAAAACAGCGCCGAATCAGAGGAGCGAATCCTGGATGATATCATCTTCTACTGCGATTATTGCCTGGAAAATATCGTCGAAGACGATCCCCTGCTGCTTTCTAAGATAAGAGTCCTGAAATCGACTGCGAAGGAAAAAGACAAAAAGCGGATCAGGGAGATTGCACAAAAAATGTGACAAAGCAGCCTGATTTATCAATCGCTAACGCGTGATTCTCCGGAAGGTTTCCGGTGTTTCTATCGCAACATTTAAATAATAGTTATACATTAGTATAACTAAAATATAACTGAGGATGTCATGGCAACTGAAGTCACCGTCAGGAGATGGGGAAACTCGCTCGGAGTAGTCCTTCCAAAGGAGCTTATCGACAAGCAGAACCTCTCTGAGAACGAGACGGTCTGCATCAATGTAGTGAAGGTCGCCCACCTCAAGGATCTCTTCGGAAGCGTGAAGATAAAGAGGAGCGGGCAGGAGTTCAAGGACTTTGTCAGGAAGGGATGGGAATGAAGACCTACTTCTTCGACGCCTATGCTTTCTTCGAATTGATACAGGGCAATCCTCGATACGTTCCCTATGCTGACGGCGTGGCAATAGTAACGACAGTCCTGCAGCTGATGGAATTCCATTACGGCCTTATACGAGACCTCGGAAAAGATCATGCAGACCTTCTCTACGATGCCTTCCTCCCCTTCACTGTAGACGTAGACGACGACACAATCAAGGAGGCGAATGCATTCAAGTGGCGGATGAAGGCAAAGAACCTCTCTTACATCGACTGTCTCGGCTACACGATAGCGCAATCCAAGAACATCCCCTTCCTCACAGGAGACATGGCATTCAAGGGAATGCCTGGCGTCGAATTCGTCAAATAGAAAGACGTCGTCGAGATAATGGCGAACGCATAACTTCTTCGCAAGTTTAGGATAGATAAGAATAAAAAGCATGTCCCATTCCCAAAGGAGCATGGCAAGAAATTCCTACTGGGAAACCAATACCAGAAGAGGACTGCGCATCGCAGGATTCGATGATACAGATATAGAACTGATCAGGCAACTCTTTCCCATGTTCCATCCCTTCGGATTCAAAGAATTCCTCCACCTTCCCAATCCTGCCCCTGTCCTTGCATATGAGCGAGAGCTCACCGCAGCAGGCGTCCGCTTTGACAATGACGACTTGCGTGAAGACTTTGGACATGCATACTGGCCGTTGGAGCGCATCACCAAAGAACTCGGCGACATAGTCGGCGCTGACGGAAAAGAATATGCCACAGGATTATGGCGACGACTTGAAAGGCAAAGAGGCTTTGTCATGGAATACCCCCCCGGCAATAAGACCTATGCATTGGATGACATGCGCATAGAATCAAACCGGATGAACTGGGAAAACATAAAGCCTAAAACCTGAACACCATAAGCGTCTTGTAATTCTCCACGAAAACCATAAAAAGCAATCGTCTTTCTCAGAGATTACACGGCCGTGGTGCAGTGGTTAGCCATACAAGCCAAGGCTTTAATAAGCCTTGAGGGCAAACACGCCCAGTGAGGCTTCCCGCTACGCTCCAGCCCCACGAAAAAACACGGCTGTGGTGCAGTGGTTAGCCATACAAGCCAATGGTTCCTTCCATTGACAACCGGAGTGCGGCATAAAGCCGCACAGCCATGACTAGAAAAATTCTGAAGGTCATGGAAATCGCACAAACCTTAAAAATGGATATCATTTCTTCTCATATTACACGGCTGTGGTGCAGTGGTTAACATTCGAGCTTCCCAAGCTTGAGACCCGGGTTCAAATCCCGGCAGCCGTATCAGAACTTCACTCCTTCTTCTCTACCTTCTTTGCCACGTTGTACTTGATGAGCACGTCCTTGTACTTCTCAAAATCCGGAGAAGACTTGAACTCGCGAAGCTTGCTTGGAGGCAGCTGCTCTATCCACTTC
>JAGVFV010000051.1 GCA_020057445.1 archaeon
CTCTACCCACAAGTCAAAGTGCGCGTCGTGCGAGCCGAAAAGGTCGCAGGTGAAGACTATCTTGTCTTCTTTGAGGAACGTGCACATGGTCTCTGGCCAATGCACCCAGGGTGTCAGGATGAATTGCAAGGTCTTGCCGCCGAGGGAGAGCTCATCGCGGTCATTGATGACGAGGAATTTTTCTTCAGGGATGTGCAGGTGTGACTTCAGGAGTTCCTTGCACTGGCTGTTTGTCACGACCAAGCATTCAGGATGTTGGGCAAGGACTCCAGGAATGCTTCCCGAATGGTCCTGCTCTGCATGGTTGGCGATGACATAGTCGATGCGCTGCCCGGCAATGTTCTTCAAAAGCGCGTCTGTAAAGAGTGGGTCGACGGTGTCGATGAGCGCATTCTTTTCGCTGCCGAAGACTAGGTAGGCGTTGTAGCTTGTCCCGCGGGGTAGCGGCATGAATTCGTCAAAGAGCTTCCTGTCAGGATGGCGCACTCCCACTTCGCAGACGCCAGGCCGCAGTTCCTTCATCGCATCGCCTCATTCATGCCGTCGCGCATGAGATTCCAGTATTCAAGGCTTGCAGCGCACTTGTCTTTCTTGAATTTTTCCACCCATTCATTCACCGCAGCGTTTCCCGGCTCTCCCGCAAGTATCTTCTCCAAGTATACCCTGATGATGTCCATGACCTTTTCAGATTCCCAGAACACCGGCTTGTTATTCAGGTTGATGAGCTGCGCAAGCTTCTTGTGATGCTCTGAGAAATCGTAGTTCGTCTTGAAGAGGTCATTCACGATAGTCTCCATGAGCTCCTCTGACCAGACGCGGTGGAAGCGGCACATGCCTGTATTATCAGTCGTCAATTCCTTGATCATCCGCTCGACATTCCTCCTGCCCAATTCATCTGGAGGGAAGAATTCAGCGCCATAATAGGAGAAGTACTTTCCCATGATGACCATGGGCGCGAACATGCCTGGCACCCAGTACTGGTTCGGGATCATGCACCCTTCCTTCCCATGGGAGATGAAGACTGCCTGATCGATAGTCTTGGTCTTGAACCTGCTGTCCAATTCCTTTGCAGCCCTCCGGATGCCGTTGCGAAAGACATTCCCCTTTTCATTGAAAAGGATCATGTTGATTATGTCAATGCCAAGGTCAGCATTGTGCATGCTGTCATTCACAAGGTCGAAATTGTCAGGATCCCACTTAGGAACAGACGCGATGCCAAAGTCCTCTTTTCTTATCATGCCTTTGCCGATGATGTCCATGATCCAGGACACGACGCTTCCTATCTGGATACCGTCAAATCCCATGGCGTCAGCATGATGGTTGAGCTTCTCTGCCGCCCGCTGGTCAAAGATGCCACAGTTCGGACCCAATGACTCGTAGGGCTCATAATCCTTCTTGAACTCGTTGTTCATCTTCTTGCACACGACAGGGCAGGCCTCGCCGCAGTTCCGAAACTGCTTCTTTCCGATAGTCTCCTCGTCGAACTGCTTGTGGTAGTGGTCGAGGATGAACTTCTCATGGATCCATTTGCGCTTGTCGTTCGTGAAATAGATCGAGTTGTAGTTGAAGCAGAACATCCATGTTCCGAGCTTGAGGTAGTTCACGCCAAACGTCCCTCCTGTGTGCAGGTTAGGGTCATAGCTGTACTTCCTCGTGACCTCGATGTCTTCAGGTATCATGAGCTTGTGGTACTTGTCCATGAAGAGCCTGTTGATCTCCTTGCTGTCATGCGTCTTCACGTCAGTGTCCACAAAATCACCGCCGTAGATGATCGCGGCAATCTTGTGACATTGCACAAGCTTGCTGCCAAAACCTCCCCGTCCTGCCCAGCCGTCCACTGCAGTGAGCTTGCCGCTCATGATAGGAGCGGAGAGGATGGCGCCGATGTTCGTCTTCAAAGCGGCAGGGCCGGTGGCAAGAATCCTGCACTCTGCAAATTCGTCCTTGTACTTGTCAAAGCAGTATTTCTGAAGGGCGTAAGCGCCGACCATGCCTTCGCATCCTTGCCATATCTTTTCAGCATCCACATCATCAAAAGAGACCATGACCTGGCCATCCTTCCTATTGAGCTTCATCACCTTTAACGACTTGCAGGAGTTCCTGATACACACATAGTTCAAGCCAGTCTTGTGGAATACCTGCGAGCCGCCGCCGATGGACGAAACATAGAAATTCTCCCAAAGAGGAGAATAGGTGAAGAACATGAGCCTCTTCGCGCCAGGGATTATCGAGCCTGCAAGGACTCCTGAGCCGAAGCAGAAGCTGTCCCTTTCTTTTTGCGTCGCGTAGTATCCGAAGTCGATGGGTCCAAGAATCCTCTCGTCAGCGACAGACTCTATCTTAAAGTTGCCTGTGCCTGCGTCAATGAACACTGCCTTCTGATCGATCATGAAAACACCATCTTAGAAACAAGCGATAAAGGTTTATAAAGTTAGTCCTCAGGCTGGCAGCAAGGCAATCCCATCCCCCTTCCTTATCTTCCCTCCCTTGACAACCCTCACAAAGATGCATTCCTTTGGCATGATGCACTTGCCTGCGATTTTTGCGATGTTGCAGAATTGGTGGCATTCTTTCCCTTTCTTGGACACTTCAAGGATGCAATCGTTTATCGTCAGGCGCTGTCCTATTTCGAGTTCGCGCAAATTGATGCCTTTTGTCGTTATGTTCTCTGCGAAGATCCCCTTCTTCAGGCAGACATCCGTGTGCGGCTGGAATGCGTCAACGCTCTCCTGAGCAAGGAAGGATACTTGCTTCTCGCCAGGACCTGCATGCACGTCGCCGACGATGCCCCAGTCTTCCTTCAGCGTGACTTCAGGGACAGGATCCTTTGCAATGCCTTTCTTCTTGCTGATGTTCACAGAAAGAACTATTGCGGATGACTTCGCAGGAACAGATTTCAAGGCAGGAGCACGCCCTGGAGCAGGTTTCAAAGCAATATCACCTCGACCAATGAATCCTTCTCCAGGACCTCGACATTCTCGTCGATGCCGATGAATCCGTCGCTTTCCGACAATGTCGTGATCGCTGATGAGCCCTTCATGACAGGAACAGCATATTCACCGACAACTTTTACTGCGAGGAATTCATACCTGCCTATGGTCGATGAGATCTTCCTGGAGAGTTTCTTCTGCACTGTGTTCCTTCTTCCCTTGCATCCTAACATGCTGTCGATGACAGGGACGATGAGGATGTAAAAGTTAGAAAGCGCTGATGTCGGATAACCCGGCAGGCCGATGACAGGCTTTCCATTCACCTTCCCTATGAGCACCGGCTTTCCTGGCTTGACAGCGATGCCATGGATGAGGACTTCCCCAAGCTCTGCGACAGCCTGCACCATGAAGTCCTCGCCGCCAAGGGATGATCCTCCTGAAAGCAGGACGATGTCTGCCTTCTCGACTCCTGATAACACTGCTGACTTTATTGCTTTTAAATCATCCTTTATCAGGCCGAGATTTATAAGCTCGCATTCCTGCTGGAGTATTGCCTGCGTAATTGTCGCGGTGTTGATGTCGTAGATCTTGGTTTCAGGCAATGGTTCTCCTGGCGCGACAATCTCGTTTCCTGTCGAGAAATAGGCAATGACAGGCTTTTTCTTCACTTTCAATTTGGTCAGGCCGACAGCGCTCAACACACCAATCAATGCAGGAGTAAGCCTCGTGCCCTTCGCCATGACCACGCTGCCCTTTTTCACGTCGCTTCCGATGTCAATGATGTTTTCTCCAGGAGAGGCACTCTTGTAGAGCGTGAGGATGTTGCCTTCTTTCTCTGTGTTTTCCACCATGACTTCTGCTGTCGCGTTCTTGGGAAGGGCAGCTCCGGTCGTTATCTCGATGCATGTTCCTGTGGTGAGCTCTTTTTTTGGCATCATGCCTGCAGTGATGGAATCAATGATCTCGAGTTTCTTCGGATGTGTGTTCGAGGCACTGAAAGTGTCTTCAGCGATGACAGCGAAGCCGTCCATGGCAGCCTTCCTGAAGTGAGGCACATCTATCTTTGAATGCACTTCCTCAGCAGTCACCTTAGCTAGCGCGTCTGAAAGCGCAATCTCCTCTTCGCTAATCTTCGGAATCATCTTCTCGATGACTTCCTTTGCTTCCTTGAGGCTTGCGAGCCTGCCGAATCCCTGCTTCATATCATTGACCTCTCTTCCTCGTTCATACGTGCTTCTTTCCCTCTCCCATGTGGTGGAGTATGTGCTGCAGTTCTGGCAGTATGATCTTCTGCATGGCAAGCTCAACAGCTTTCGGGCTTCCCGGCAGGCAGAAGATCGCCCGTCCTTCGAAGGTGCCTGCGAATGCACGCGACACGAGAGCCGCAGTCCCTATGTCTTCATAACTTAAGAGGGTGAAGAGCAAGGAGAATGCGCTGATCTCTTTTTCCAGGAACGGTCTGACTGTCTCTATGGTGATATCTCTTGGTCCAATGCCGGTTCCTCCGTCGGTAATGATGATGCGCACTCCTTCCTTCTTCATCACGCTTTGTATCTCTTCTGCAAGCCCTTGTTTGCTGTCCTTGATGACAACATGATGGACCACTCTGTGCCCATCTACTTCAAGCAACTTCTTAATGAGATGCCCTGAATCATCCTCTGCAAGAGTTCTTGTGTCAGAAAGCGTGATGATTGCGACATCTGCGTAGACTGGTGAGTGTTTCTTGTGCTCTTTTGTCGTCTTGCCTTCCATTGAGTTCACCGTTCTTTCTCTTTTCTCAATCACGTCTTCTCCATTTCACCTTTCTCCTTCTTCTCTACCTTGATGTCAGAAATCCTTGTCCAGGGATACTTGCCATCCTCGTCCTTCTCCAGATATTTTACCATATCCCAGATCGTACAAAGTCCCATGCTCACGCCGACAAGCGCCTCCATCTCGACTCCTGTCTTTGCAGTGGCAGCAACTTCGCATACCATCCTGATCCCGTCATCTTCGAAGGTGAATCCTGTACTTATCTTTTCTATCAGGAGTTGATGGCAGTGAGGTATGAGAAACTGCGTCTGCTTGACAGCATTCATTGCCGCAACCTCTGCAATGGCAAGCACGTCACCTTTCTTTATATCCTTTTTTTGTATCTTCTCCAAGGTGCCCTTCTTGAGGAAGACCTTCCCGCTCGCAATCGCTTTCCTTTTCACGACCGGCTTCTCTGATATATCAACAGTTCCCATGACCTACCTCGCAGACCTGCCTTTGCATGAGACAGGGCTTATGCTTCCCGTCCACAGTCACCCGAATCTTTGTGCAGTTCTCACAGAAACCGGAAGAGAACGGCCGCACAACCTCAACTCCAGCACCGTCCAGATCATACTGCTTCGTATTATGCTGGTCTCTTGCAACTATCGTTCTTGCTCTCTCTGCAAAATCTTTTTCCACAGGCTCGAGTGAGAAGAAATGCCTTCGGTAATATTCTTCATTGACATTGATAAGCTCTATGAGCTTGAGAATGCAGCCGTGTCTCTTGGAAAAGGCGATCATGTCAGAAATCTCATTCTCGTTGATTCCCTTCTGCACGACCATGTTGAGATGGATCGGTGTCAGGCCCGCATTTGTTGCCGCAAGTATTCTCTTCTCTGCAGAAGTCGCGTTCTTTTCTGTCGAATATATCGAGTCGCACCCTATGTTAACCCTGTCAAGGCCGGCCATCTTGAGCGCTTGAGCGCATTCCTCCAGGAGATAACCGTTTGTCACCATGGACACTTCTTCGATTCCCTTCACTCCCTTTATTGCCCTGATGATGTCAAGGATGTCCTCGCGCAGCATCGGCTCCCCGCCAGTCAGCTTCACTCTCTTAATTCCAGATCTTGCGTAATGTGTTACGATCCGCCTGATCTCATCTACGGACATCTCCTCTTTTGCAGCATATCCTTCCTCGTGACAGTAGTCGCAGGAAAGGTCGCACCTGCTCGTAAGGCTCAACCTTACGCTATTCTTCATAGTGCGCCTCAAATAGTTCTAAGAGAATCCTTCCTGTCCGTGTGAGTTCGGTAGATCCGCCCCCTACCCGTCCCCCTCGATATGAAGAGGTGATCTTCTTGCCAAGCCGGACTTCTATCTTCTTGATGTAGTTCTGAATTGTCTTTTCTGTTATCCGAAGCTTTCGTGCCGTCTTCTTTATAGAATGCGTGGAATCGATGCTCTTCAGAATCTCATACCTGCCCTGTCCCATGATTGGTTTTCCCTTATGCTCAAGCCAAACCTTCCTCTTTAGTTCCACCTTGATGCCCGCCCCCATGAATTTTTGCGTCCCGAAAGGAATTTAAATACTTTTCGGACAGAGGGACCATATAAAAAGCCGGACAGAACATCTTTGTCAAGAAGATATTACTTGCGCTTTTTGCTTACGCTTTTGCACCAACACCCGCTTCTTGCCGAAATTCATGATGCGAAGCTTCTTCGCATGGAAAAAGATGTAATTGAACACGAGAAAAATGATTACGCCAAGGACGATCGAAAAGCCGCTCCAGGCAAGCATTCCTGAAAAATCATAAGTAATAAGATCCCCGGCAGCACCAGTCCCAGGCAGAACAAACCTATCGTTCGAGATCTGCGACAACCCAATCAATGCAGCAATAGTGCCTATCGCGAAAATGACCTGCAAGATATTCAATGCCTTCTGCTCATTCTCGCGGTACACGAACTCGATCAGTTCAAGACTGGACGACAAGTAATCCTTTGTCATCTCAAACTGGTCCAAGAGATAATTATTCACCCGCACCATCTCATCATAATCATCCATGCGCAACTCCTTAAGGACCTCCTTGATGGTGCACTTCTTTGCCCTGGTCAAAATGGCGTCATCAAGCTGATGCACCCTATGCAAAAGGCTCTCAACAACCCTCCTCTTCTCCAATAGCTCATCGATCACCTCGGGAAGATCATGGAAATTGTACTTCTTCTCATTCCTAATCGCGCTCACTTCCTTCCATATCCGCTCATTCTCCTTCAGCAATACTTTTGTCAGGTTCTGGTAATCCGCAAGCACGACCTGGTTCTCAAACACCTCACTCAAATCCTTCAACTTCACGTTGGTATAGATCGCAAGACCATCACCATACTGCTTCTGGAAATATTTTGTCGACAATGAATAATCCATCCTCCTTCCGACCTTCTTGAATGTTTCAGCAATATCGATCCCCTGATCGGCAACGATGATTATCGTCGGCGGCTTCTCCCAAAAAATGCTCTTGTAAAAAATGTCCTCAGCATCAAGGATCCGGATCTTCGAAAGCACGTGCTTCTGCAGCCAGACATAGTGCCAAGAGATGTCTTCAAGACCGCACTCTGTCTCCAGAAGAATCAAGCCATCCTGCATGACCTTCACCGATGTCTTCTTATCCTTAATGATGACGATGTAGTCGTATATACCCCTGATGTACTCAAAAGGAACATCAAGATCATTCTTCAGACCCAAGAGATTGATCTTTGTCAGATACGCATACAAGCCAATGACAACCCGCATAGACCTATCAATACTGCTTGACATTAAAAAGCTTTGTCACCCTAGCAAAGGAAAAAAAAGAAAATAAAAATCCCAACCGC
>JAGVFV010000039.1 GCA_020057445.1 archaeon
GAATACACCTTCACCTGCATAATCCCGCCAGAAGGAAGCGGCAGCAGGTACTGGACGGTGCGGCTTGACCATCACACTGAACTTGTGACCTCGTCCACAGGAACATCGCCTAACTTTACGACAGCGTTGAGCCAGAATGCAATCTACCACGTCGGCTGCCAGGTCCAGAACCTGAGCGATCCAGGACAATTCATAAGGGGGGATTTTCACATAGACAGGAGGACTATCCCTGAGACGGATTTTCCAGTCGTGACAGTGCCATCCGCAGATGCGACAAGCTTCACCGCACAATGCACGCCTCAGCAGGGGGCTATCCATTACACCATGTACTGGTTCTTGAACGGGCACATCACCATAGACCTCACGCAGTTCACCAACCAGGCGACTATCTCGCATACAGTGCAGTCACCGGGGCTCTGGGACATCACCTGCGGAGTCTGGGATATCGACCGTCAGCAATGGAACCAAGGAGGGCTTCCCACCGAATTCTTCACATCGGGACCTGCATACATCCCCAATTATTATGGCTGCGTCCCTGGTGAGCAATGCTACATCGACCAGACCAATCAGACCATTCCTCCTGTCAATCAGACAAACCAGACCGTCCCTCCTGTCAATCAGACAAACCAGACCTGCTATACTTCTGTACAGCTCATACCAGCAACCTGCACCGGCGGCACGATCACTGACGATTCATACGGCGGCTGCAGACACGTCACCTGTTCTCAAGACGGAAACAGCCTGACGACCCTTGCATGTGACAAGCCCGATGTCGGCCAAAAACAATATTTTGAGATGTACAGGCAGTCGCAGACAGGAAGCGGGATCGAGATATGCCTTGGACCTGCATGCATCAAGGATAATGGCTACGCAAAAAGCCCTGCCTATCCCCTTTGCCTCGGCAACCAGACCGTCCCTCCGGGAAACGAGACAGGTCCGCCTGCGAATCAGACCAATCAATCACAAGCATGCTTCAGTGCTGTAAATGACGCTCCAAGATCCTGCGATGGAGGACTCTTCACAGAGGATATTTTCTTCGGATGCAGGAGGCTCACCTGTACAGACGGGCAAAACACCCTACGGACTCTCGCTTGCGACAAGCCAGACCAAGGAACCAAACAATATTTTGAGATGTACAGGCAGTCGCAGACAGGAAGCGGAGTCAAGATATGCCTTGGAGACACATGCATGAAAGACGACGGTTACATGAAGAGCACAGACTATCCCCTCTGTGTCAATGCGACCGGCAACCAGACCGTCCCTCCGGGAAACCAGACAGGGAACGGGACCAATAATCCGCCCTTCCCTCCCGTATTTCTCGAGCCACCGCAAGGAAGAGATGATGTCGATCCGTATGACTTCCATATCCAGGTATTTCCCATGAATGACACCGAAGACGATGCATATGCGGCGACTGATTATGAGATGTATGATGATGTCCTCAACGAGCGCGTATGGTATGCGCTCAAGTCACCGCTCCTCCACATCCATCAGGGAGACGGGACCTTCGAGAACGACCTTGCAGGTTCAGACCGCCTGCGCTACGACAGGACATACCGGATCAGGGCACGATTCTATGAACAGGCATCCGGGAACAATGTCAGCTCCTGGAGCGGCTGGCAGTATTTCTCGACGGTCCCGCAGGCATTCTTTCCCGCAGGAAATTTCACATGGACTGCAAGGACAGGATACACCGTACAACGGATCGCGGGAAACATCAGCATGCCTGTCAACATAGCCATGGCCCCAGGCATCTATGACAACCTGCCGCAAAGCCAGCGACCGCTCCTCTACGTGACGCAGCTTTATGGCCAGGTCGGGATGATACGAAACGACGGGACATATTTCATTTATGCAAACCACCTTCTCAACTATGACAGCTTCGGAAGCCTGCCAGGTTCCGGCGAGACAGGAGTGACTGGGATCTATGCAGACCCGACAGGAGACCTTTTCGTAAGCTTCGTCTACCTTGAGGTAGACAATACGACGCTCAAGGGCAAGGTCGACAGGTTCCACACCAATGCAGACGGGACATCATATACTGCACGGCAGACCATCCTCTCCAACATCCCTGTCGCGCATTCACACCAAGTCCAATCTGTCTACAGGGGACCTGACGGAAAACTCTACCTCAACACAGGCGATGCGAATGATGTCAACGCACCAAAGGACCCGACGAGACTTCCAGGAAAAGTCCTGCGGTTCAACGATGACGGCACCATTCCTGCAGACAATCCCATTCCCGGAAGCTACATGTACGCTGGAGGATTCAGGAATCCGTTCGGAGGGACATTCAGGCCAGGAACCAACGAGCTTTATGTGACGAATAACGGTCCAGACAGCGACGATGGCATCTTCAAGGTCCTGCCAGGAAGCGTCTTTGGCTGGTGCTGCGACACTGCAGCAGGGACGTGGCTGCTATGGCAGCATACCGTCGCACCAGTCCAGGCGGCATTCAATCCAGGAACCATCGCATTCCCGGGCAACACAGCAGGAAATCTGTATGTCGCACTTTCAGGACCAACATATAGCCCGGGTCCATCGAACATATCAAAACGGATCATCCAGATACAGATCAATCCAGACGGAACACCCCAGACGCCGCAAGACCTCATCACCTATACGAGCAATGGATACGGAGCGCCAATCGGCCTTGCCTTTGGAAATGAAGGACTGTATTTCACCGACATCTATGGCGAGGAAGGATTTGTAGGAACAGGAATCACCCGCGGCAACATCTTCCTCATACTGCAGGGGAACCAGACCGGTGATAACCAGACGGGCCAGGGATTCCACGCGACCCTCGCCCCCGGACGCTGGTATCCGCAGGGATTGAATGTGGTCTGGGAATGCACAGCGTATGACGGAGGCGGAAACTACCTCTATGACTATCATTTCGGAGACGGCGAGCAGCAGCTCGGGACGACATCCAATAATGTCTACCACACATACCCTGCACCAGGGACGTATACCGCAGATTGCGCCGTCCATGACCTGACGACGCATCTTGACGCGACAGCAACGACCAACATCACGTTGGCATGAGCAAAACGTATGGAGGACAAGAAATGGCAACAATAACAAGAAGGATTCTTCAGCATAGCAAGAGGCTAGGATTAAGGAAATCCCTGCTCGACAGGTTCGATATCAGAAAAATCCTGAGAAACGAACAGACGCACGAGGTCAAAAAAGCCCTTGTGCTCGCAGGGGGATTTGGCACACGGATGAAGGACCTGACAAAAGACGTCCCAAAACCCATGCTTCCCCTGCACGGAAAGCCGATCCTTGAGTACACCATCGACCTCTGCCGAAGGTATGGCATAAAAGACATCGGCATCAGCATCCACTACCATGGAGAGCAGATCAAGAGATATTTTGGGAACGGCGACAAATTCGGCGTCAGGATAGTCTACCTCGAAGAGGATGTCCCCCTCGGGACAGGAGGGGTGCTGCGCCTGCACAAGCATTGGCTCAACCAGACATTCCTCATGTGCAATGCAGACGAGCTGAAGGACATCAATCTCGCAACCATGTTCCGTCAGCATGCCGAGAAGCGGGCCCTTGCCACGATCGCACTCACGCAGGTGGAAAACCCGAGCGAGTACGGAGTCGTCGAACTTCAGCGCGAAAGGATCCTGCGGTTCGTCGAAAAACCGAAGAGGGAGGACGCGCCAAGCAACCTCATCAACGCAGGACTCTACATCCTCGACCCCGCAGTCACGAACCTGCTACCTGAAGGGCATTGCATGGTCGAAAAAGACCTCTTTCCAAAACTTGCAGAACAAGGCAGGCTCTATGGATACGAATTCAAGGGACAATGGTTCGACACAGGGACGCCAGAACGATACAATTATGCAAATGAGAACTGGGAAGGATTCCGCCAACCAGCCACTGCATGAGGTGAACACCATGAAAAACCAAAATACAGTATTAATGAATACAACGCTTATGAACAACCAGCAACAGAAGAAGACCCGCCCCACATTGCGGGACATCTCCCACCTTGACGCAATAGCCCTGAAAGACATCAAGCTCGTGGTCTTCGATGTCGACGGAGTCCTTGTCCACAGAGGCACAAGGATCATGCAGACAGGAAACATCACCACCCTCGAGACAAAAAAGATCCAAGGTGCGCAGATCGAGCAGATCAAGAATCTTCATCAACGCGGCTACCTCATCAACATCAGCAGCGGACGGTCACTCTCCATGCTCCAGGACATGTTCCGGGAAATATTGAGCTATGTCAGCATCACCTTTGAGAACGGCAGCGCGACATGGTATCTTGGAGTCGTACACCAGCACGTCAACAGCTTCGTCTACCTGAAGAGAGTCTATCCACGCCTTCTCGACGTCAGGGATGCGAACATCAAGGGATTCGAGCCGAAAGAATTCATCATCACCATCCACTGCGAGGACAGGGTCAAGGAGATAGAGGACATCCTTCGCCATGAAAAAAACCTGTACTGCATCTGGAACGGCGAAGCATATGACATCGGCGTCCGGGGAAAGCAGACAAAAGGAATCGGGCTCAAGCGATGCATCGAATTATTACGGCTGCAACAGAACAACGCGCTTGCCATCGGCGACAATTACAATGACATCGAGCTTCTCAGCGAGGCAGGGCTCTCTGTCTCAGCAGACAAGAGCAGGGTGACTGGAGATTTCTTCATCCCACTGGACGGCAATTTCCTTCCGGCTGAAGTCCTCATGGACAGAATACTTGCCGTGACAGAGACATGATGGACGATTCTCACAGATAGTCAATGAAGCGAATCGTTCAATTTAACTATTGGTGAATGCAGCAAATCCTCCTTCCTTGCCAACACACGCATCGCCGATGCATACACTGCCTTCATTTGGCTCTGAGAGGAGATAGAGTTCGTATGATCCTCCATCCTTGGCACAGGCCTTTGCCTCGACCCAACCGAAAGGCGTGTTGTATTGCACCTTCCTGCAACTAGACCCTTCCATATAGTCCCCGACAAGAGTTCCTTCGGGCTTTACAGTAAAAGGAAGCGTGCTGATCGTCGCTGTCGTCAGGGGTATCACCACCGGTTCCGGACCAGATGTCATCCCTTCCGGTCGTGCTTGGCTTCCTCGGATGATCCGGGCAAATCCCTGGTCCTTGCTGACACATCCTGCATCAACGCAGAAAGTGAATTCAGCGTTCTCTGGCGCCTCCTGCCTGTACACTTCCATATACTCATCCTCTTTCAGGCAAGATAATACTTTGACATTGCCAAAACTCGTGCCATACACAAGAGACCTGCAATCACCATCTGTCGTGTCTGAAATCTTCCAACAGGTTGAAACAGGCGACGAACAAGAGACCTGCATTGACGCGATAGGCGAAATGGGACTTGTCGGCGGATCACTGGACATATTAGCAGGTACTGCCTGGTCAGCTGGCGCGTTATCCGCAGGCGGGATGATTACCTGTGTGGTGTTGATTGTCTGTGGTGTATTATTGACAGGAGAGATGTTAATAGGTGTTGTATTGATTACAGGAGGTGTGTTATTCACAGGTGGTGTGACAGGGTCATATACAGGAGTGAACCTGTCAAAACCTCTCATCTCATCCATACAACCGCTGCCAAGGCACGCATTGAACTTCACATCAGGATACGCTTGCCTGTAGACTTCGACAGCATCGCCTTTTGCACAACCAAGGATCTGGATTGGACCACGCGGAGTGCTCCAGATGATCGTCCTGCATGTCCCTGTAGTGACATCACTATCAGGCGTGCATACACCATACTGGACTTCACATGACGATTTCAATGAAGAGATCCCTTCGGTTCCTGCAGAGAGAGATGTCGTATTTGAGGAATTCACAGACGTCGGGATGACTGTCGTATTTGATATATTCACCGATGCATGTGGAATGATCGTCGTATTCGACACGTCCATCGGGGTGACATTTCCTGACGCAATCGGAACAGTCGTATTTATCAGAGGAATGGCGATTCCTTCTGTGAATACAGTTTCATCCCTTCCGATGCCAAAACCAAGGGCGCGCACTGCGAACGCCTGGGTATAGACGCCAAAACACGCTGAATGATCCCACGTCCCTGTGCTTGTCGAGTAATGCGAGAGTGCGTTATCAAGGGTAGGCACGAACAATGAGGGGTTGTTTCCTCCTGACTGGAAAAGCGCCTGAAGCCCTTGCGCAAAATACCCGCTCTGGAAAGATACTTGGGTCCCGTCAGGCTGAAATTGGATAGGGGCAAGGTTCGGGTTTCCCATATATCGTTCACCCCACATCTTGCAATAAGAGTTCAATCCTATGTCCACGCCTATCTGATCTGCATAATAGTTCGCTTGGCACAGGCCAAGGGCCCTTGGCGCGTCAGCACTGTCCCATTCCACAGGACTGCAGGTGTTTGTGCATTCAGCCTTCGGCTGTCCATTAATCAGTGTCCACTTGAAGCTCCTACCTGGAGGTGTGGTGAAATGGCTGCCATCAAAATTGCTTGCCTGAAGGTAATTCAACGCAAAATCCTTTGCAATACCGCAGTAATTGGAGTCACCAGTCTGCTTGCATGCCGCAAGCATGGCAATGATCGCATCTGGATAATAGCCAGTATACCCGAAATCAGTAGAAGCGATGCCGCCTTGCGCAGCCCTGCTCCCTGCCGCGAGCCAATGGCACACAGTGCCAAACTTCGTTGGAAGGCATTGGTCTTTCACTTCGTACGTGACCATGTCGTTTGAGAGTGCGCTTGCAAGGTCATGATAACGTTGCTTTGCACCATCTGAAAATGAGGGATTCTTGCTAGCAGAAAAAAGACTGATGATGATCCTTGCGGTCGCATCGCTTGCAGTGTCACAATTGTCATTGATTCCCTGCTTGCATTGTTCAATAACATCTCCATTCCGATACACTCTCCAAGCAGGGATATTCCCGAAACCGCTCTTGATCGCACGGACAGTATTATAGAACTCGTCCATCTGCATCTCTGAATTTCCCATGCCGACAAGCACGCCTACCTGGCTGAACTCGTCAGTCACCATGCAATTATGGGTAAAGTCAATAGTTTGCCCTGAATTGCAGTTGTCGCCATGCTGCAGATCGTTCACTGTGCAGCTTGAGCTTGTGGAAAACCACGGGATCCACATCTTGTCTCCGATAGTCGTTACAACATGATCATTTGAGGTGAGAGAACTGACAAGCAGGTCATAATCCCCGCTGCGAGTGCTCTGCCATCGTCCCGGACTTGCGGGCGACAGGAGCGCTCCTGAGGCCGTGTTAGCGAAGACAGACAAAAACGTCATTACAAGTACTATGACACCTATTCTTTTCCCGATAACGAAACACCTCTAGTTACATAACTTTTCAACGTCAAGGCGAAAAATCAGTCCTAAATCACGAACGTCGCTGAAGTAACTATGCTCACTACAGGCAAACTTCCCTCTTATATACCTTTGCGCTCAACTCACGGATATTTGAAATATTTACCCGAATACAGCTACGGAAGTGGACAATAAAGGCATAAACCCGTATTTTTGAAACATACAAAGAAATGAAGTTCCTGACCCTGTCACCTATTTTTTTATCACTGACATGACTTTCCCTTCATCTACTGGAATGAATTTTCCAAAAAATCGGCACACATTCCGAACATCACGCTCGAGCATCTCTTCCGCATTCGGATTGTCGACAGTCGTCCCTTGGGAGAAATCGATGAAGATCGGCTCGCCCTGCCAATTCAATATGTTGAATTCAGAAAGGTCGCCATGGATGAGGCCTGCGCGGTACAGGTCGCGCATCGCGCGGACTGTCTTCTTGAAGAATAATGGCGCGATGCTCTTCTCAAGGTCATCCTTCAGCTTCAATGCAGGAGTATCATCCCCGATGAACTCCATGAGCAGGATATTATCCTTGTACGCAAGAGGAGTCGGCACGCGGATCACCTCCCGCGCCTTCATCAGATTGCGGTACTCCCGCTGCACCCACGCAAAAATGATATTTCGTTTGCCTCTCTTCAAGCCAAACTGACGAGGATCAGGACGGATGTAGTCATACATTCCATTAAAATTGCAATTCTCCAAGCGATAGATCTTGACGATGATCAGCCCGCCATCTCTCGTCCTTGCAGTGAAGATATTCGCTTCTTTCCCGATAGAGAGCGGGCTTTCAAGAGCTTCAAAAAATCCCTGGCCAGAGAGCTTATAGAGTTTTCGTTCAGAAGAAGCAGAAAAGACATTCTTCTCCACTTTCCACAACTCTCTCGACTTCTGATTCGATCGTGCCAATGCTCCCTGAAAGACGCTCCCAGGTATATAAATCTAGTTGTCTCCTACTCTTGAATAACCAGCTCTGTTGTCTTGATGAACATCGGCGACTGGCCGCCCGGGATCCTCGGACCCTTGATGTACGCATTGTAGAACTTTTGCGTCGCAGGATATGTCATGTTCAAGGCTGCAGGCTGGGGAATATACAGGTCGACGAATACGCCATATTGGCTGAGTCCCCATGCCCGATTCGGAGGGACGTTATTGCCAGTCTTCAGCGACACTTCCAGCTGTGAGAAAAGAGCAAGCTCGACGGTCGAACCCATATCAGTGAACTGTATATTGATGAGCTCGTCTCTCACAGACTCTTCGATCTTCAACCTTGAAGTGTTCAAGACAAGATTGAACGGTGACGTGGTGATGAATCCGTTCCCGTTTGTCCCAAGATCGATCTTTCCTCCGCCTTTCACGACGATATTGACTTCAGCGCCATAAATAAGACCATTGCCATCCAGGTCCATGCTGAGCATGTATCCTTCTTGTTCATTCCCGTAGACGTAAAACTTGAACGTCTCTCCGCCGATGACAAGATCTCCTGACCAAGGCGATCCCTGATAGGATGCTTCCTTTGTCCCTCCTGCAAGATCCGTAAAGAGCACTTTCTGATTGTAAGTATCGACACTATCAAACCGCAAGACTGACGTGTCTCCTGCAGCTGTCAAGACAAACTTGTCGTTCTCGTTCACTTGTGGAGTCTGGTAATTCTGACTCTCCTGGAACCAAAGGGATGACGAATCGTCTCCATACTTGAACTGCCCTGACGTATCGATGAAAGGGACGTGGTACCATCGATCAACAGAATTCTTGAATGTCAGATAATACGCATCATCACCCGCAGGATCCAAGCTAATCGGCGTTGACTGCACATTGTCCGGAGCCCTGTACTGGATGTCCCACAATCCGCCAAGAATGCCTGCAGGCCAATCGATCTGCTGCGAGAGGAAGCCGTCAGCAGGGACAAACACGTCTGCTCCAACGCGCGCATTCGCTTTCAAATAATACGAGACAGAACTGATGAACACTTGGTTTCCTGCCTTGTGGCCGATGATCTGCACCATTGCCTCTTCAATAATATCCCCATTGACACTATATCCCTCATAGAACTGGTCATCGAGGAAATTCACATCGACAAGGACTACGACCTGCTTTCCAAAGGCGACCCTAGCATGCCCTTGAGGAGGATTTGGCTCAGTCACTTTCAAGACAGTGATCGGAATACGGCTAGAGAGATAATCCGTGTCGCCTTCAAACAATTCACCAGTGACTTCGCCATTTACTATGAATTTGGCGCTTGTCTGGCTCACAAAGACGCAGGTGATCTCGTAATCAACACCTCCTGTGGTGACTGTCCTCGTCTGGCCTTCATCAAAATCGATGTTCATGCCATCAGTGAGCTTCAGATTCACCGTATTGCTATTTTCTATCGCTTTGGCAATGTAAAATGTATCTCCGAGCGCAGAGAAGGTCGTCCCTGTCGTATCGTTGATCTTCCCATCAAAATTCCGGATTCCGACAAGCTCATTGACAAACGAGAGCTTGTATGTGAACATCTTGTAATTATTATCGAACCACAGATAGTCATCGACGATGAGGTCCCTATTCTTGTCAAAGACCACTTTTCCTGTCGATCCTGTATCCTGGCCAAACAAGAGCTGCTGGTTATACGTCACCCGTCTTCCATTGCCCTGTATGGCAATTCCGCTTCGCAGCATGTCCATATCGTTTCCACCGACGACAGGTACGACTCCGCCGAGAAGCTCGTTCAAAGCAAGACGGTCATTTTGTTTCTGGAACTTGAAGTATTGGAAGTTTGCCGGTGGAAGAGGGACGACAACAGGCACTTCTCTAGGATTGATCGGCTGCGATGGTCGAACAGCCTGACCTGCAAGGCCCGATGCGACCAAAGCATTATCCGAGGCCACGCTTTCGGAAGCATATCTTCCAGTAGTGACAAGCACGACGATCGCCACGATTGCGACAGCAGCGACGATTGCTAGAAAACTCATATTCTGCGAAAGCTTTTCCCGTTTCATGAAAAACACCTCACTCCTGCATCCCTCGAGTCCAGTATTTATAAATTTTGTCAGAAAGACGGCTAATACGAAATCCTTGCCACCAGCATCAGCCGAGCCACGACGACAAAACTCATCTTGTCCGTCGCGGGGGGTTGCCCCCCTCGGGGACGCAGGACCTTGAGGGTAAAACAGCTATTGGCGAGGAGCTGGTGGTCGCACGAAGTGCGAGGGTTTCATATTAGCCCAGAAAGACCATTAATCACAGGACTTTCTCCCTTGTTTCCTCAAGTATGTCATCATATGCGCAGCGGTATCAGTATAAATAAGCGCCCCTGAACATCTCTTCCTCGCCTTCTGCGCAAAACGGGGATTTATCTCCAGCCCAAAAAAGAAAGCATCCTTCCCCTTCCTCTGAAGGATCTACTCTGTCACGACTCCCTCACCACACCCGAATTCCACGATCGTCTTTGCAGTGCCGACATTGGACTTCGCAAACATCTTATCCACAATTTCCTTAGAAAAAAGAACTACCGCCTCTGTCTGCATCGGATGCAAAAGGAACTCCCCAAAAACGTCATGTGACATCAACAATCCTGCCATCGAGAATGCGTTTGGTGTACGTCATCCTCTGCACACCACTTTTCGAAAACGTCAAGACACCGGTGACCCCTTCATAATTGACAAGCGCCTGCAGGCGGTCGCCCACCCTGATCGGCAAGTCACCCTCTTCTGCGATCAAAGTCCCGACAATCATGACCTCATCATACGCGTTTGCAGAATACGTGGAAACCCTTCCATCAATCCTATCAAGGAATGATACTACCATTGTCCGCTTTGACTGCACATCAATATCTGCGGAAAAGACCACATTCTCAAACGCAAACTTGCGAGTGCCAAGCCTTGCGAGGTCAGCATCAGTGATGAGCACGTTTGTTGCGACCTCATCATAATACCCCGCGCTTCGCAAGGATTCAAGTATGGGGACAAGATCAGAGAACTGCTCTGCAACGACAAACACACGGCCAGGATCCCTCTCCACCACTTTTTTGGCAATTGCGTCAAACTCATTTTGGCCAAAGGCATACGCATAGCTTGAGAGGACTTCTCCTTTCTTCGCAAGCTCTGTCTGATATGTCCAGCCCTCGAGGTTATCGACAAAGATCACTGCCAAGGACGATCTTTCCAGCCGAGAAAGAAGCTGGTCAAGCTCATCAGAAATATCTGAAGAGAAACCATAGGAATCCAAGAACGTCCTTCCTGACGAAAGCACGACTTTCCCCTCTTCCCCGGGAAGGGCATTTCCATAACAATCGACAGAAAGCACATAAGAGATGCCATCATCGAGAAGGGATGCTGCCTGCTTTGCCGCAAGGGACGCATCGCATGCGCTGTCACGATACACGATGTCAATATCCTTCCCCTGCCATATGCCATTCTTCAGATCTTCTCTTGCAAGCTCTACCCCAGAAACGACGTCTTTACCTATGAACGCATAGTTTCCAGAAAGAGGAGAGATTATCCCAAGCCTCACCCTGCCATCACTGACAGCGACAGAACTTCCTTCCTGGTCATGGATCACGACTGACTGGATGGCCTTTCCCTGGATGCCGGGTTCCTTCTGTGAAAATGTCAGCCCGATAGCGGCAATCGTGACAATGCCTGCAAGGACCACCAAAAAGACACCATTCCTCAACCACGCATCCATATCACTCTTGTTCTCTTCCCTATTTTATAAAGTTTTTCGTCCCGCAAAGGAAGATGACATCCTTCTCTTCCTTCAGGATCTTCTTCACCTGGAAATTCGCCATGATCAGGCGCATGATCACGAGGAACCTCTCGCTCTTCTGCAGGACAGACAAGACAAAATTCTCCTGACCTACACGCTTGATATCCTTGAGGCAAAGAGCGATATCGTCGAAATTCTGGATGGCAGTCAACGAGACGATAACACCAAATGACTTGTCTGGAAACGGCAGGGATTCTGCCTTTCCGACGAGATATTCCCCTTTCGGATCCATCTTCCTCGCGATAGCGATGAGCTTCTCGCTCGGGTCGATGCCAGTCCTCCTGCAATCCCAAGCCCTCGTCGAGATGCCGGATCCGCAACCCACATCAAGCAAATTATCATCCTTCGCAAGGACGACATGCCTCTTTATCAACGCGATCTTCTTCTCCTGCTCTTCCTTGTGCAGTTCGTCATACCC
>JAGVFV010000078.1 GCA_020057445.1 archaeon
AATCTTTGGCCAAGGTATAACCACCTCCGAAGTATTGGCGAAAGCACAGGCCCTATATAAAGCTTACCTAGGGGGAATCGATAATGTTTATATATGTCGCGTAGGGGTAGATGTCACGCTTATCAGAGTCAAATCCCGTATTTGAGCCCGGTCTTTTCTTCGATCCGTATCAGCCTGTTGTACTTGGCGACCCTGTCTGACCTGCAAGGTGCACCGGGTTTGATCTGGCTGCATCCGAGGGCGACGGAAAGGTCTGCGATGAACGTATCCTCGGTCTCCCCGCTTCTATGGCTGACCATGACCTTCCAACCATAGCTTTGGGCAAGCTTTGCAGCATCGACTGCCTCGGTGACAGTCCCGATCTGGTTGACCTTGAGCAGGAGTGCATTACAGAGCTTCTTTTCCTCTGCCATCCTGATGCGCTCCACATTAGTCACGAGCAGGTCGTCCCCTACTACTTGGAGTTTTTGGTGCTTATTAAGGAATGTCGCCCAAGTATCATAATCATCTTCGGCAAAGATGTCTTCAACACTGATGACTGGATATTTCTTGACGAGTTCTGTGTATTTTGCAATCATTTCCCCTGGGGTCATATTATGGTATTTGTTATCTTTGAAGAATTCGCTTGCAGCAGGGTCCATGGCGATTTTGACCTTTCCTACATGGCCTGATTCCTTGATGGCTTGGACGAGGAGGTCGAGGGCCTCTTCCGGCGTCGCGATGGGAGGTGCGAATCCTCCTTCGTCTCCTACATTAGTTGCAGAGACTCCGTATTTATCCTTAATCACTCCTTTGAGACAATGGTACGTCTCTGCCACAAAACGCGTGGCTTCTGCAAATGATTTTGCACCGATGGGGACAATCATGAATTCCTGCATGTAGAGGTCTCCCCCTGCGTGCTTTCCTCCATTGATGACATTTGAGTAAGGAACAGGCATGCATGGTTTGAGGTCGAATGTCTCTGCAAGGTAAGCATAGAGTTCGATCTTTTCAGTGAGTGCCGCTGCGCGAAATGCTGCCATGCTCACGGCAAGTATTGCGTTTGCGCCGAGCTTTCCCTTGTTTTTCGTGCCGTCAAGCACGATGAGCGCCCTGTCGATCGCGACAGGATCAAGGGGTTTTCCCTTGAGTTCCTTGGCAATGGTCGTGTTGACATTCTTCACAGCCTTGGTGACTCCTTTGCCGAGGTACCTGTTCTTGTCGTTGTCACGAAGCTCGAGCGCCTCGTGCGTGCCTGTGCTTGCGCCAGAAGGGACGATCGCAAGTGCTGTGCCTGCTTCTGTGGTGAGTTCTGCCTCGACTGTCGGGTTTCCTCGCGAGTCGAGTACTTCCCTTGCTTTGAGAGAGAGGATTGTTGCCATAGGATTCCAAAGAATGCGCTTGTATATAAAATTAATCTTCAACTTTCAGGTTCGCCTGGCCGCTGACTTCGTGGGTGACTGTCTCTCCGGAGATGGTGTAGGAGATGATGAAGTCTGTCGTCGCCCGAAGTGAGTTGGTGCAGCCGGTGAAGGTGAAGTCTGCTATGTTCCTTGTCTCAAGTATGGAGACTGCTGTCGCATTGTACCACCACTTGTCAGTCTTCGTGCCGTTCCCAGGGATTCCCGGGTCGGAAGGATTGAGGCTTTGGCTGCCTGCACAGTCATATGCTGAGCCCTCGAATCCGATGGAGAATGCAGAGAGTTCACGGATCGCCCCGTTCTGGATGGTCAGCTGCAGGGTGTCTGCCGTCGCCTTGGCATCCTTGCAGGCAAATCCAAGCCCGACCATGCAGATGTCAGGCGCCGCATTTTTTCCGTTGAACACGTCGAAATAAGCAAGCGCTGAGATGACTGCTGCAAAGACAAGGATTGCCCAGCCATAGGTCATGATGAATTCCTGTGCCCCGCCTCTTTTTTTCATGTCATCTCAGGAGAAATGGTGGTTTATATAATTAGCGATAGAGGGCAAAAGATGGAGGAGGTCATCACCTGAAATATATTATTCTTCCACTTCAATAACTATCTTTCCTTCGCTGACATTGGGAATCAGTCTCATCTTTGTCTTCTTGTCGTTGAGATTGAAGATATCGCAGACTTCTTTTGGGAAAGTCATTCCCCAGCTCCTGCCGATCCTCATCGGGTGTTTGATGTAGTCGTTAGCAAGGCGCTGCTGGTCCAGTCCTTTGACGACCGCGAGGGATTGCTTTTCTGTAAAAATCTTCTCCTTGCATTTCGAGCAGCCCCATCCATCGAACTGCAGTCCCTTGAGTATAACTTTGGCAGGGTACATGGTTCCTGAGCAATGGGTGCATTTCATGGTCTTCCTCGCTCGATGATGACGGTCTTGACCGTCTTGATGATAATGTTCCTTTCCTTGAGCTCTTGGCAAATTACATATACAGTGATATTTTCCTTGAAATATCTGAAATATGTCCTATGTCTCTTGGATGTATGTTTCTTTGCTCGCTTTCCTTCAAGCACAGTCTGGATTGCGTATTCTCTGGTCGTCTCGTACGGAAGTCGGAATTGGAATCCGCGTTCGACCATACAGTCGATCGCATGGCTTTCGAACCTGACGATCGTACGGGTTTTCTGTTGAGAGGTAAAACTACTATTTAAAACTTTTGGTAAAACCAGGGATAAAATCACATGCATACTGATATGCATATGAAAAAGGGATTATATGTCTTATTGCTGTAAATCCGATAAGTTCATGCTCTTCTCCAAAAGAAATCCGTCAAGTCCGAAGAAAATCTTATTTTTAAGCAAATGACTGAAGGATTTCCAGAAGTGGTGAAATATTGTTGATGCTGCACTATGTATCTGAGATTCCCTGCAATCGTATCATCAAACGGGACGTGGTGGAGTTGTAGATGTTCACACCATCTTTTGAGTAGATGAGTGTCATTCCTTCGATGTCCTGTCCTGCGATCATCTTGATCAGGTTGGATGCGCAGTATTGCTCGTCGACAAATGCTAGGGCGTTCCTGGTGATGAGGCAGCCAGGCATCCCTTCAGGGTCTGTAGTCGTCTGATTATCGATGAGATGTCTGAGCAGTACATCTCCTCGATATGCTAGAGCTGTGCCATTCTCGTCTGTTCGCACTTCGTAGGAGTTGTTGTCTTCGTCGACAAGAGTTTCAGCAGTGGATTCAGAGCCGATATCAAAGATGAATCCTGTCTGCTTGAGGATATCATAAGATGCAGATGGGATGAGCCGGATGGTCTCGTTTGTGGCGAGGAAATAGAGATTCTTGGTGGATTTCTGTTTGGATTCTTGGTTTCCGAGGAGGAATGCGGTGATCGGATCAGTGTCAGCTTTTGGATAATATGATCTGCGTTCGCCGTACACCATCAGCGACCCTGCCTCTTGTGGACCGGTGATGATGCAGGAATCCTCAGGAAGTGTCTTGATGAAAGCATATGCGTTGATTTCTTTTTCTGATATTGTCCTCTTATTGAGGTCTTTGCCATTGACCATGGCAAAGAGCACGAGGAGGAAAAGGATAAGCATGCCTCCAGTATATATCCATGTCTTTCTTCTGGTCGCTGCAAGGAAGATGGTGAGCCCGATGAGGATGACAAGGGGAATGAGGAATAACCAACTCATGAATGAATAATACACGCATAGATAGAGGATGAGAAGGATGAAAAAGCCGGAAAATACCTTGTTTGCAGTGCCCTCGAGGAAGTCTTCAAGAAAGATGG
>JAGVFV010000162.1 GCA_020057445.1 archaeon
TAGCTAAAAAACGAAACATTTAAATAATAGTTATGTTACTATATAGTAACAACGTATGAATTTGGTATACGTTCGAGACGACAATGGCATCACAAACATATACGATAACGAAGAAAATCGCAAAGCAAGGAAATAAAAGCATCCTGGTCATCCCCTCATTCTTGCGGGAAGACATTAAACCACACTCCATAGTAAAGGTGACGATCGAGGTCATCAGGGAGGCACCATGACCAATAATCCTACACAACTAACCGAGCGTGAGAAAGTGCATAAGACGTACTCTCTTATCGGAGAGAGAGGGCTCTATGTGAATACGAATTTTGACGTGTTTTCAGAAACGCCAGAAGAAGTAAGGGTTGGAAACCAGCAGTGGACAGTTCCACTCTTGAATGGAGGGAATGCATATGCGTCTCCTCTTCTCTTAGTCACTCTCACATCTCTTTTAAAGCATGGAACTATGCTCCTCACTGGCGCTCCAGGCATTGGAAAGACCACTAGTGCAGAGTTTGCTGGAAGCATTTTTACAGGGACACCTCTTGAGGAGATGCTTGCTGCTGAGATCCAAGGCCATCCGCAGCAGACTGAGGAGAAGATGGTTGCTCGTTATGATATAGGACAATTGACAAGAGACGGAAAAGAAATTGTATTGCCACGCAAATTTATCAAGAGTCCTGTCAAGATCATCGACGAAGGACGAAGGCTTCCTCCTGACGTGCTCAGCATCATCATGCGCCTTGTAGACACAGGACAGGCAGTCTATGGCGAAGAGTTGCTCAGGGCAACTCCCGGACCATTGTTCGTGACTGCGAACTACATGGATGAGGGATCCTTTGATTTTACTCCCCCTTTTTATGACCGTTTTGACGTGGCGGTCATGGTCACCAGCCCAAGCGCTGAAGACTTAAACAGGATTCGCATGAGGGCTGACGAGAAATTGAATGGAGGTACGTATGGCCTTCTGCAAGTTCCAGAAGAATATGCACTGGATTTTGACAAGATCCGCCACGAAATCCGAGATCTTCCCGAAGCGATGGAAGATGGCGTTCCTGTCATGAGCGCATTTGCCGATTTCTTATATGCACAATTGCGCTTTTGCGAAATTGCATCTGACTCACTTGCCCGTGCCACAAAGGGCAATGCATGGCGTCTGAACCAGGATCACGCACCTGAAGGTCACTTCAAAGACGCGGCATTCACAAGAACGAATGATGAATTAAGCATCAGAACAGTAAAGGCAATGCAAAGATACGCACGAGCGTTTGCCTGGTTTGAAGGAGAATCAGAAGTCGGCCTGGAAGACTTAAAACCAATGCTTCCTTACTTGCTATGGCATAAAGTGCGACCAAGCAACAATGGAATCATAACTCATGAAAAATGGAAGAATGATCACATCGGATTTGTGAAGGATCTCGTAACACAGGTTGAAACTGAGTACACTGCATTCTTAGGAAGCAATGCCCTACGACCATACTCTGCTGCCCTTGAAGTCATCAGGACTGGCAAATTCCAGGATACACCTCTTTCAGAGGAAAAGATAAGAACAAGCGTCATCTATGCAATACAAAAGATCGGCGAGACTGACGCTCCTTATGCACTGAGCCTTGCCCAGCAGGTTGCAAATGAGTATAACCAGCGAATGATGAGGTCAAGAAAATGACAGATGCACGCAGGCTGTATCCTTTCCGTGGAAACCTTGAAGATGCCATGAGAGAGATCTTAGAAGGAAAACCTGCTGAAGCATCTCCGGGAATCGTTGGAAATGCCGGTGATTTTCTCGAATTGCAAAATATTGCCTGCCATGATCATGAAGGCAGAATTGTTGAGCAATATGATGTCTTGCAGGTAAAAAAAGACGTGGAAAGAGACGAGTCAGGAAGTCCAATCTTATTGACCCCTTACGCTGCAATTTCACATTTTGAGGAGCAAAAAAATGGTTTGTTTCTCCCAAGCTTAAGACTGTCTTATGCCATTCTTGTGCGCTTATATGAATGTAAAGATGCAAATTCAGAGGCAAGAGCTGTTCTTGATCAATACCGGAATGTACCAGGACAAACAGTGCTTACCAATAATGATTGGGGTTGGCACGTCACTAATACTGTTGTCGACTGGAAAGGAAAAAATATTATTCATTATCCTGAAGATACTGACTTCCCAAATAATGGAGGAAACAATAACGTTAATTCTGGAAAAAGCAACAAGATGAGAATAGGCACGACGTTCTCCTCAGAAGAACTGAAGACAAGATTACAAGACACCCGACATAAAGCACTAATCCAGGATCTTACCGGACTAAAAAATCCAGAAATTCTCATGGATATTTCAGAATACTTCACCAAGACTGCAAGAATATGGACTCCTGGAACACAAAACTATACAAGCGGGGCTTGGGTCGGTTGCTACGATGATAACTTCTACATCTATGTCAGCAACAGCCTCAACGGCAGTGCAGCCGTTCGTGGGGTACGTCGTCAGTAAAAAATTTTTTCCATAGGAAATGAAGGTAATAATATGAAAATTCACAAGGGAAAGGCACAATGACTGAAGCGCGAAGATTATATCCATTTCGTGGAAACTTGGAAGATGCCATGAGGGAGATCTTAGAGGGAAAGCCGAGCCCGATCCCGCAGGGTAATGCTTCTGATGTGGGTGACTTTCTCGAATTGCATAATGTGGTATGTCATGATCATACTGGACGGGTTGTCGAACAGTACGATACTATTCTTGTCAAGAAAGATATTGAGAGAAATGATGATGGTACTCCTTATTGGATGACTCCTTATCAGGCAATATCCTATTTTGAAAAACAGGGAAATGGCTTGTTCCTTCCCAGTTTACGCCTGACTACCGCAATACTTGTTGCTCTTTACGCAGAGAGAGATTCCAATCCCGAAGCAAAACGCATGCTTGACCAGTACAAAGATCGTGGTGATGGAAGAGGCTGGCACGTCACCAATACTGTTGGAAATTGGTCATCAAATCAAGTTATCGATTACCCAAAAGACGCTGATTTTCCAGAAAATGGCGGAACAGATAATGTAAACACAAGACAAAATAAGTCAGTAACTCCAGTAACTGCCAGTTTTGAGAGTGAAAACCTCGACAA
>JAGVFV010000052.1 GCA_020057445.1 archaeon
ATGAATCAGTCGATCGAGATCATCGGCAGCGGCGAGATGGAGACACTCGCAAGGACCGTGTATGAGCGACTTAAGAGCTTTGGCCTTGATGTCGGGTATCAGTCAGTCCAGTATACGACATTTGCTAACGGCGAGATCAAGCCCAAGATCCCAGAGACAGTCAGGCACAAGGAGGTGTATCTCTTCCATTCGATGTACCATCCTGACCCTAATACTGCCTTGGTCAAGCTCCTCTTGACGAACGATGCGCTGAGCAGGGCATCTGTCGAGGGCATCACAAATGTCCTCCCCTACATGTCCTATCTACGCCAGGACAGGAAGGATGAGCCACGGGTCCCGATCTCAGCGGCAATGTCTGCTGACCTCATCCAGTCGAATCCGAAGGTGGGACGCATCATGACCATGGACCTCCACTGCGACCAGGCTCAAGGGTTCTACAAGATCCCTGTCGACAACCTCTATGGGAGCATCGTCCACGCAGAATACTTCAGGGAGAAGTATGGCGGCAATTTCGGCAATCTTGTCGTCGTCTCGCCCGACCATGGAGGCGTGGTCAGGGCGCGAAGGCTCGCAAAAGCACTCGATGAGTCAGTCCCTGTCTATCTCATCGACAAGCGAAGGACAGGAGTCAACAAGGCAGAGTCGCTGCACTTTGTCGGCGGAGACATCTCAGGTAAGGATGTCCTCCTGTACGACGACATCATCGACACAGGAGGATCCATCATCAACGCAGCGAATGTCGCCCGAGAACGAGGGGCAAGGAATGTGTACGCTGTCGCGACGCACGGCATCTTCAGCCAGAACAGGGAAATGAGCGGCGAGGAGAGATTCAGGAAGGCCTGCCTTGAGGTGATCATCGCAGGCACGATCCCGCGATCTGCCGAGTACCTGGACCAGAACAAGGACTGGCTGAAGACTCTGCCCATCGAAGACATATTTGCGCGGGCGGTGTATGAGTCGGCCATCGTCGGCGGAAGCGTCAGCAAGCTCTTTGAGGTGGGAAAATGAGTACGCGAAGCAATTGCGTCCCCTGCATCGAGATGTGCGCAGATGTCATCGCCTTTTACCAAGGAAAGCTCGTCCTTGTCGAGCGTTTCAATGATCCACGGGGGTTCGCACTTCCCGGAGGGAGGCTTGACAGAGGAGAAAGCCTGGAAGAGTGCGCTGTCCGTGAGTTTCGCGAAGAGACAGGGCTCGCTTTGCATCTTTCGCAGCAGTTTAGGACCTATTCTGACCCGGGAAGGGACCCAAGAGGCCAGAAAGTGTCAACAGTCTATGTAGGTGATGCTTGGGGAGACTATCGCAACGAGCCTGGCAAGACAAGAGTAGTCTTCATGGATATTGCAAAGATCGATCAGCATAGGGACCGGTTCGCTTTTGACCATTACCGTATCCTGATGGATTACTGCGAGGGAAAACAAGTGCAGGGGAATGCAGGGGTGTGCAATGACGCATCATGCGGTTGAGAAGCTATTGTCGGGGATGGACAAGTTCTGCAAGAGGATCGAGTCGAAAAAGCGTCTTTATGCGACTCTCCTTTCCTTGGCTGAAACAGATAGGGCAACAAAAAAAGTCCTGCAGATCACAGATCCGGTCCTCTTCAAGGAAGTCATTTCTAACTTCGGTCCAGTCCTTGATAAAGGGAAAGAAAAGGTTGACTTGCAGACGGTCTTCGATGTCACCCTCCATAAAGAGACAGGCGCGCTCGTCATCAGCAACAAGGGAGCGACCCTGTTCTCTCTCTCGCCAAAGACAAAAAGCCCGTATCTGGTCAGGCATATCGGGTTCTGCGTCTATTTCCCGGGGCTCGGGATAGAATTAGTCAATGTCGGCCTTGTTGGGAATGTCTATGATGGAAAGGTCGTCTTGAGGAGCGAATCAGCGTGCACCCCCTCGTTCTTGTTCGGATCGCAGCGGTGCAATTGCCATCACCAATGGGAGAGCATCCGTGAGCTTGCGGCGCATTTCAATCCCATCATCCCTCCTCAAGTGCGATCAGGCGAGGCGTTTGAGCAGTGGGTGCAAAAGCAGCTCGTCCACAAGGGAGGAAAACACCTGTTCAGGTCTGTCGGTAGCCCTGGTTTCATCCTCATGCATCTTGACATGCAAAACGGGATGGGAAGCGGCTACAGCGAAGATGAATTCTCCTTTGATCTGTATTCCCGAGCTTCGATGAGGCACAGAGGAGAATACACGTCAGAGCAGGTGCATCAGACATCGATGCTCGGAGGGTTTGAGGCGATAGGGCTTAGGCCTGATCCGAGAAGCGAGCTTGGCAATGTCGGGTATAAGCTGGCGTTCGTGATCCTCGACATCATTGGCGTGAGCAAGGACATTATTGTCCTCACGAACAATCCATTGAAGCTATTGCACCTAAAGAATAATGGATACCGGCTCACTCGCGTGAAGTCCGTCGGTGAGGTGAATCTTGCAGGCGCGAAAGAAGCACAAGAGCGGGGGAGCGATTTCGGGCATAGGGATATCAATGGTGAATGTATAAGCTTTGAAGAGGAAATGTCTAGGCTCAAGGAAGAGATATGCAGTCTTGTTGGAGGTAGACAATGATCGAGGAAAGGCTGCGTTATGTGACGTATGAGGTCTCTTCAGCCTGCGACATGGACTGCGGATTTTGTTTTTCTGACTGGCGAGAACAATCGCAAGAATTAGGGACTCTTGATGCAGAGCAGGGGATATCGATCTTGGCAGGGTATGGGCTTGAGGCGATCAATTTCACCGGAGGCGAGCCCTTGCTGAGGAAAGACATCACTGACCTTATCCGTCATGCAAAAGAGGAAGGGTTGACCACTATCTTGACGACAAACGGCATCCTCCTCGAAAAGAAGATCGGCGAGATTGCGCCATACCTGGATTTCATCGGCCTTCCGCTCGATTCAGCAGATCCACTGGTTCACAACAGGCTTCGTCCGACCAAGTCCCTTGCAGACCATCATGGACATATTCTCTATCTCATTGACTTGTTGCATGACCAGTATGGCGGAATCGGATTGAAAGTGAATACGATCGTGACTGGACAAAACATTGATTCTATCCAAGGAATCGGCGGCTTGATCGATGGAAAGGCAGTCTCCTGGAAACTCTCGCACTTCACGCCGCTAGGTCATGGAAGACATCATCAATCAGAGTACGCTGTTTCACCAGAGCAATATCAGGAAACTGTCATCCAATGCCGTCAAGCGCATCCGAGGATGAATATCATCGCTTCCATTTCTCATGAACGGGATGATTGCTGCAGGGTCCTCTCAGCAGACGGACATTTCCTCATGCCAGGAAAAGACGGACTGGTCGATCTTGGAGATATAAAGACGGCGAGGGCTGGAATTCTCCTTACGGGTTTCAATGCGCAGAAGCACGAGTATTTCCTGAGAAAGACCTATCCGGGAGGCAAGGATGGCAGGTGACCTGGTCGTTGTGGAGGGAGTAAATGGTGTCGGCAAGACCACACTGATACGGAAGATATTGCCTGCATTAGATGATGAGTGGGTATACTGCAAGGGATTCACTTCGGATTCTGCATGGGACAGGTTCATCAGCGGCCATCCCCATTCATTCACCTATTATCTTGATCTCGCATTGAAGACTAAAAATAAGATTCGACCAGCGCTGGAAGAAGGGATGCATGTCATCCATGACAGGTATGTGCAGACAGTCGATTCATTCCTTCCAGATGCCGATTTCCTGCACAATCGGATGCTCCGTCAGGTAATGGATTCGTTCTTCATCATACCGCGGCTGTATATCTATGTCACTGCATCGGTAGATGAAGTGGTCTCTCGCCTTTCGAAAAACGCTCCTGATGCGTATCGAATAGGGCTCGTTAATCATCCTGAACTGATAGAGATGAGGATGGAACGGTATGATGCTATCTTTGATGGATTAGATTGCCAAAAATATCGTCTGGAAACTGATCACAGGTCTGTGGACGATTGCGCTGATGAATTGATTGGAACGATAAGGAGGGATATACGATGCTCGTGAAGATCTGCGGAATTAGCAATGGGATTGATGCGATGGACGCAATAAGATCTGGCGCTGATGCCATTGGATTTGTGATGGGAGGGAAAGTGCTTCCTGTAGAAGTCGAGCCCCATGCGCAGACAGTGAGGGAGATCATCAGGAAATTCCCAAAGGACGTCGACAGTTTTGTCGTCACGCACCTGACTGATGTCGATGACATCTTAGCGCTTGCAGAATATGTCCATGCTTCAGGGATACAAGTGTCTGAAGACATCGGTGTCGACAAGCTGATAAAAATAAGGGAAAAGACGGCAAGGAAGATCATCAAGACTGTTGTCGTAGATGGACAGAGTGTAGACAAATTAAAGGGATATGAACCTTATTGCGATTTCATCCTTTTGGACACCCGGGCAGGTGGTTATACTGGCGGCACGGGCGTGACGAATGATTGGGACCTGTGCATGCAGCTCATCAAGATTTCGCAAAAACCTGTCTTTCTCGCGGGAGGCCTACGACCTGAGAATCTGAAGGCCGCGATGGATGCGGTACGCCCGCAAGGTGTGGATGTATCGACAGGAGTCAGCACCTATGCTGACAGGTATTTGCGAAAGGACAGGAAGGATGGGGAGAGAATCGCAAAATTCATCCAGATTGCAAAATCATGGAGACGATAAAAGAAGTGTATGGAGCAGTGGACAACCTGTCGGGTTTCACCCATCCAGTCTATGGTCCGGGAAAGTTCATGTCTGATCGCACTCTGCTTTGGTTGGCAGGTACTCTCGCACAAAAGATCGAATCGAGTGGAATTCGTCAAGTCATCGTCTCAGAAACAGGAGCCCGTCCACTGGCCTATGTCTGCGAGAAAATCTTGCAGCAGAGAGACGTATCTGTTGATTGGACATACATGAAATTCCCTCGGGAATCAGTCGGGACGGTCTATCCCTTGCTGATGTTCTACCTGACAGAAGATGAAAAGACCGCAATGGTTTCGGGAATGGAACGGCAGGAAGCCCTTCGGAAGGCTTGTTTGGCAATACCATCAGATATACTCTCTCCTGGGAGAAAACCTCTTGATGAACTGCTTGTCAAGATGGATAAAACACCGCCTCACCCTCTGCAAGAAAAGATTGCAGATATCATGAAGGGGACGAAGATAGCGGGGGCTCTTGAAAAATCATTCCTCTATCTTGATGAGTATGTCGATTCAGGGACCACTCTTCAGAATGCGGCGATGCACTTCAATTTGTTTGTAAGGCAACCGGATTTTAAGATTCTCTCGTATTGCGTCCATCTTCCTGATACGGAAAGATTTGACAAGATTGCTTCAACCATTTTTGATAAGGATGATGAACAGGATTTTTTCGAAGCAGGAGCGTATCCTTTTGAGAATAGGATCGATCTGATCGGATACTTTTACCTCATGAATGGTCAGACGTTTAGGAAGATCGCTGTGGATGAGATGAGAGCATCGTTCGAAGATGAACATGGAGTCGATCCTTCAAGGATACTCCAACAGTTGAAGAATGTCGTACGAGGACGAGACCTGCTTGGCCAGTTTCGTCAGCAGTTCACTCTTCCTGAAGTAAGGCATGTTATTAACGAAGGACATGTCATCAGGCAATATCTCCACACTTTGGAAGAAGAATCATATGGAAAAAGCGAGGTAGCAGAATTTTTCTGGCAGCTTGCAGACATGTATGGGCCTATCTGGTCTCCCATGCCAAAACAGAATCATCTTGATTTTTTCAGGGGGACAGAGTTGTCGCGGCCCCTTCTTCTCGGAGTCGAAGAGTTCGAGCAGTTGAGCCACACCTATAAAACTGCAAGGCAGACCATCATCAAAGAAGCGGCAGAAGTGTGTTTAGAGAGGAAAAATGCATGGTATGAGAGGATAGACTGTCTCTTGGAGGGAAAAAATGGATCTTGGCAGAATCATTGACATCTCTATGGAGTTGAATGAAAAGACTGTCGTCTGGAAGGAAGATGATCCTCCGAAGCTCGAGCCTGTGGCAAGGATTCCTGATGCGCCGGTCAATTTCACTTGGCTGCATTTCGGATCCCACGCAGGCACGCATATTGATGCGCCATTCTATCTGTACAAAGACGGATGGACAACAGACCAGATCCCTCTGGAAAGGCTGATGGGGCGTTGCCAGGTCCTGGACTTGACAGGGATTGAGGACACCATCACTGCGGCAGACTTAAAGGATCATGAGATCAACCGGGAAAAGGTGCTGTTGAAGACGAAGAACTCATACGATCTCTTGATTGCGTACAACCCGCGCCACGTGGTGATGGATGAGTCTGCGGCAAGATATCTTGTCGAGCAGGGGGTGACCACGCTAGGGTATGATTATCAGTCTTTCGAGAGGGAAGGAAGGAATGACATCCACAGGATATTCCTGTCAAAGGGAATCACGATCATTGACAACCTTCGATTGAAGGATGCAGAGCAGAAAGAATACCATCTCATCTGCCTCCCTCTCAAAGTGACCGGGATTGATGGAGCGCCGGCAAGGGCGATTTTGATCGACGAGGAAGAACATGGTTGACTACATGCAATATGTCCGTGCATATCCTGACTTTCCGAAGAAGGATATCCTTTTTTGGGATTTTACTCCTCTCCTTGCAGATCCTGCCGCATTGCGTCAGGCAATAGCAGACATAAGGAATCATCTTATTGGGAATAAAATTGACAAGATTGCCGCCGTCGAATCAAAAGGATTCACTATCGGTGCTGCTCTCGCATTTGCGATGGGCCTGCCTTTGATATTGATACGAAAGCCCGGGCTCATCCCTGGGCAGACTCTTTCTGAACAGTTTGTCAAGGAATATGGGACTGGGGAATATCAACTGAAAGAGGGATCGATAGGAA
>JAGVFV010000104.1 GCA_020057445.1 archaeon
GTTCCATGTAGAAGCTGCTGTAAAACAAGGTTTGAATAAATATAACCTTGTAACATTTTTTCTGGAAGGTAAATCTGAAGGCTCAGGGGCTAGTACTCGCATTTGGTCATTCATGAAGGAATTCGGGATGATGGACTCTTTTCAGGCAAAGTTAATCGATCGGATGACCCATGAAATACGCCCAACTGAGTATAGGAGTGATAAGGGACTAAATCTTTATTTAGCAGGTCCCAGGTCAAAAGAATTAAAGGACTTTCTTGATATTGCAAGGCAATATGGCTTTGAAGCAGAGTTCTTAAGGATTGTCACGAAAAAGTTCTTGGAGTATATCCCATCAGAATCAGCCGCCGGAAAGGACGACAAGAAGGCAAGAGAGTTCCTTGATCATGCTCTTGAGATGCGCAAGGTTGCAGTCGAAGTGGGAATGCCGGAGGCTATCGAGAGGATCGACCGTGCGTTCATCAAGGGAAGCCTTCTCTCGGCGAAGAACATTGCAGGGAACGTTCCTGTCGTCTATAAGTATTTCGAGAGCCATCACCTGGATAAGGAGCAATGGGTGGTCGATGAATACATCAAGGTCATGACATTCAAGATCATGGCGAACGATTTCCAGAATGCGAGTAATATCATCAAGACCATTCCATCTACCCCGATAAGGAAATACATCTTAGGGAAAGTGGCAAGCGAGATCATCAAAAGGAAGGACATGCAGAGGCTTGAGGAATTCCACAAGTGGTTCTCCTACTACTTCACGGCTGAAGAATGGGCGCACGTCCTTGCGACGGCAAAGGCTGTCTCTTTGTAGAATGGATAATTGATATTTCCGTGATTGGCACGATTATTTTTTTCTGTAGCCGAATAGTTTGTCATATGCGGGGTGGTCCATGTATTCGAGTATGAATGCGATTATGTGCGCTTCGTCTCCGACAACAGTGTAGAGCAGTCTCCAGTATCCGACAAGCTCTATGCGGAATATCTTGTCTGTGCCATATTTGTCGATTATCTTTTTTGACATGTCAGAAATCGCCTTCGTGCACGCTACGTGCTTCAGCAAGTAGCTACGAGCGATTTCTGAGCATGATCAAGAACTGCACACTGTGGGCTTTAGCCCGCAGTTCTTGACAGGTATTTTCTCGGGATGAGGTTGCCATAAAATGCGTCGGTCTTAAGATTTTGGATTGCGTTGTTGATGGAAGAAAGTAATTGCTCGTACGACGGTTGCTTCTTTGCTTTTTGCCCTTCGAGGACTGCTTGTTGGAGATGCGTGAATTCCTTGTACGCGTCAGCGTCCCATTGCACGATTATTGTTTTCATACGGTCACAGCTTTTCGAAGTTTTGCTTTCAGCGTGTCGCTTGCGTCTTTTTTGTAGATCCAGATGATCCCCTCTTTGAGGATGGCTATCTTGCCGCTCTCTTCGAGATATTGGAAGATGAGGTTGAGCGTGGGGCGCATGATCTTCTTTTCCAGTCGGCGGTCAATCTCGTTTTTTGCTAATGGGTCCTTGCTGTTTTTCAGGATGTTCTCTACAGCGAGTATCGTGTCGAGCCGTGGATAGTGGAGGATTTCTTGCATGATGTTCACCCGTGATATGGATTTATACTATAGTATATACTTATACTATATAAATATTGTTATTAACATTGTCGGATGTTCGATGTGAGAAACAGGAGCAATCCTTGCGACGGCAAAGGCTGTCGCAGTATAATGACTGTTGATAGCATTGCCAAAGAAATCCTTATCTCTTGTCAGTGATTCTCAGTTATCCAAGAAATACAGTTCACTATACTGCTCGCTGGGGCTTGTTTCTTCCTTTTTCTTCTTCTTGAACCGTATCCTCATAATTCCAGCGCGTTCAGGAATCCGCGCGTGAATGCCTCTTCTTCTGGCGAGATCATGCCTTCGTCGAGCTCTCGCTCTATCTCTTCTTCGTTGTAGAAGTCTTCTTGCTTTTCTTCTATTTCTTCTATATTTTCATCAAAGTAGTAATCTTCTCGCATTAGCCACCCCCGCTTGTAGCAATCCGGGGGAAAACCTTTATTAATATATGCTTATTCCATATGTTATATATAGCATATATGGTGTATATGTCGACGACTTCAAATGTGTCAATTGCTGCCAAAGCATATACAAAATAGTTGATTAAGAAATTGCGGGGGTGACAAGGATGGAGATCCGTAAATTGATCAAGTTCGGGAATAATTCATTCATAGTCTCATTGCCAAAACCCTGGATCGTGAAGAACAAGCTGATCAAGGGCAGTCTCATCTATGTGCTCGCTTCAGGAAACCAGCTCGTCCTCTCTCCGCAGAAGGCAAAGGTGTCCTTGGAAGATAAGAATATCACGCTCGATTTCCGCGATGAGCCATATGAGACCATGCGAAGGAAGATCATCGCCTGCTACATCAACAACTACAAGCAGATGAAGATCCTGTTCACGTCGAACAAGGCTGCGCAGGAGATACGGACCATCATCCAGAACCTGATGGCGCTCGAGGTGATAGAGCAAGGATCAAACATCATCATAGCAAAGGATTACCTGAACATGAGCGACATCTCGATTTCCAACCTCTCGAGGAAGATGGACACGATCATCAGGACCATGTTCTCAGACATCATCGAGACCCTGAAGAAGGGCGATTTCAAGGGAAATACCGACCTTGCGGACAACATCGCCGCACGCGATTCTGACATCAACAGGCTCGCGTTCCTCATCATGCGGTACGTGAAGTACGTTCTTGTCGACCCTGAACTGAAGAGCGAGGGCGATGACTATGATTATCTCTCGTATTATGAGCTTGCGCAGTTCCTCGAACGCATCGCAGACGAGCTCAAGCGCTCCGCGCGCTATGTGACACGGGACGAGTTCTCCAATGTGAATGACATAAAGGACCTGTTCATCGACACAGAGAAGCTCTACCTGAACGCCATGAAGACATATTACAACAAGGACCGAGAGCAGGCGTACAAAGTGGCGACAGAGAAGAATCCCGTGCTGAACAAGGTACTTGCCGCAATCGACAAGCACGAGAAGGATTTCCACACGCAGCGCGTGCTCGAGATGCAGAGGAGGATCGTGTCGATAGTGAGCAGCCTCTTGAGGCTAGTATACCAATAGTTGCTGACAGCCCACTTTGCGCAGTGAACAGCGCCTGCAAGCAGCATGATGCGCTTGCAAAAACAACTCTTCCGACAACGGCCTGTGCTGTGTTCTGTGCTGTTGTCAAGGTCGCGATCAGATGCCGGGTTCTGATCATCGTAAGCAGTCATGTATAATATCTCGTCGTCCTCGTGATGTCCTGCAGGTAGTGGGTGATGCTTGTCAGGTGCTCGCAGATCTCTGCTGTAGGGGGGCTCTTTTTCCGCAGCGTGTCGATGTCATCGAGGATGGCCTTCCGGCGCGCATGGACATCGTCAGAGAGCTGGATGTTTGTCTGGTAGTGCGCTTTCATCGTGTTCTTGTACTGCTCGATTATCCCGTTGCAGAGCGCAAAAAGCGATTCCCTGCTGAAGCGGCTGTTGTCCCGCCGCAGCGTGCAGATGATCCTTGCCGTCTTCTTCGCCTCATCCCCTATCTTCTCGAGATAGGTGTTGACGATGGATAGCCGAAGTATCATGATCGGCGAAAGGGAGAGCTTCTGGCAGAGGCTCGGGTTCTTGAGGCTGTTGATGAGGATCTTCGAGTTCAGGAAATTGAGCTTGTTCACCTCGATGTCGCGCTTGACGATGGCGTCGTCGATGAGGGGGCCGTCGATGCAGGAGACCATGTCAAGGAGCATGGAGCGGACGATATTGTCGAGGCGGCGTATGATCTGGTCGACCTCGACGTCAGAGAGGCTGAGGAAGTTCCGTGCGATGATGTGCTCGCTCGTCTCTTCTATGATCTCGAGCGCTATCAGGCTTGCGATGACCTCCTTGATATGGTCTGTCTTCGTGTAGAGCCTCTTTCCCCTGATGATGATGCGCTTCGCGTTCTTGACATACGCGCTTGCGATCGTCCGAAAGATGACCGTATCGCTCTTGCCGTCGATGTTGATGATCTCATCTTCCTCTTTCTGCGGCAGGTCTTCGTAGTGTGTGGAGAGGACGAGGTCGCTTGCAGGAGTCTCGGTGATATAGATGAGGCTTCCCCGCCTCAACTTCAGCTTCCTGATCCAGTCAGATGGAAGGGCGACCACGTGGGAGGCAAGGCCTGACTTGATGAGATGGCGTATCTGCATGATCCTCGTGAGAGATGATCTTGTATTAAAATGTTGTGAAATGTATATACAGATAATGTATACTCTTTTGAAAGTACGTTAAGTATATGTTTCTGGAAAATCCCCTTCTTCTTGGTGAGACACATGGACGAACTGCCGAAAGAGAGACGCTTTGCGGAGACCATCAATGCCTATTTCCTTCGACGTCTTGGAAGGCGCAGGATCGATGACCTGATAGCATCTCTGGAGGCGCCCCATGGGTAAGCAGCCTGACAACCTCTATGACATCCTCGAAGTGAGCCCCCGCGCCCGGGAAGAGGTCATCAAAGCAGCGTATAACGCCCTGATCAAGGAATACCATCCCGACAGGAACGGCGACGGGCGCGTCGCAAGGAGCCTCAACGAGGCGAAAGAGACGCTCCTCGACAGGAAAAGGAGGACAGCGTATGACAAGGACCGCCTCGACCTCGACGGGAAGGTCGTCGGGGACTACCGGGTCCTCGAGCTGATCGCAGAGGGCGGCTTTGGCAAGACCTACAAAGGAGAGCACATCCTCGCACGGGCGCCTGTATGCATCAAGCACGCGCACTATGTCTCGCCGCAGGACGAGGAGATACTCCTCAACGAGGCCCGCGCGATCTGGGACCTTCGCCATTACGGCATCCCGAACATGAGGAACATCATCAAGCTTGACGACGGCAGCCTCGCGCTCGTCATGAGCTATGTGCCTGGCCCGACGCTTGAGCAGCTGGTGACAAAGGTAGGACGGCTTGACGCAGAGCACGTGGCATGGATCGCGGAACGTTCGTTGAACGTGCTCAAGTACCTGCATTATCACGGAGTGGTGCACGGCGATGTCAAGCCGCAGAACATCATCATACAGCCGGAGAGCCACACGATCGTCCTTGTCGACTACGGCCTTTCCATCATCCGCCCGAGGGCTGATGACCGTTCCGTCGGATTCACTCCCTACTTCGCATCACCAGAGCAGAAGAAAGGATCAGTCCTCGTCCCCCAGTCTGATTTCTATGGTCTTGGCATGACCATGATCTACGCGCTCGGAGGCGACGTCCAGAAGCGGGCAGTGCCAACGAAGACTCCGGACCCTCTCTGCGATTTCATCAAACGCATGATACTCTTTGACGTCCTTGCCCGCCCGGATTGGGAGAAGGAAGACCTGACAGAGACCATCCAGACAGTGAGGAAGGAATCATTTGGAAGGAAAAGCTCGAACCTGAAGCCATTACCAACCATATAGGAGGTGGAAACCATGTCGGAATCAGGAGATTATGACCCAGGACCCTGGAAAGGGTACGATTTCGCATCAGCACGGCGCACATATGACGTGCATGTCGGAAGGAGCTACGACGACGCAGTCTCAAAAAAGGTCGCGCCAAGCAAGCTCATCATCCCGAAGCTCGTGACACAGAGCACGGCCCCGCTCGTGATAGCGTGCGACGTCACAGGATCGATGGGAGACTGGCCTGCGACGATTTTCTCGAAGCTGCCGTACCTGGACAAGGAAGGGCAAGAGTATCTCGGGAAGGATCTCGCGATCAGCTTTGCAGCGATAGGCGACGCGTACAGCGACAACTATCCCTTGCAGGTGCGCGACTTTGCGCAGGGAAAAGACCTGGAAAAACGCCTGAAAGAGCTCATCATCGAGGGCAACGGCGGCGGCCAGACACAGGAGAGTTACGACCTTGCCGCATTGTACTATGCGAGGAACTGCGACATGCCAAAGGCAGTGCAGCCGATCTTCATCTACATCGGGGACGAGGGATTGTATCCTAGCGTCGACAAGACATATGCCAAGGAATGGTCCCGCGTCGACCTCGAAGGCAAGATGACGACAAAGGATGCGATCGGCGAATTGCAGAAGAGATTCTCCGTATACCTGGTGAGGAAGCCCTACGAGCTCGGACGCGGGGACATCATGGGAGACACTGACAAGAGGATCTACGGCCAGTGGTGCGACTACCTTGGCGAAGACCACATCGCGACACTGCCTGATGCGTCACGCGTTGTTGACGTCATCTTCGGCATACTTGCAGAGGAGACATCACGCGTCCCGTATTTCCTCGACGAGATCGCAGGAAGGCAAAAGCCCGGACAGGTGAAGACAGCGCTAAAAGCGCTTGAGACCATCCACGCTATCGACGGCAAGTCTGCGAAGCTCTTGAAGTCAGGCATGTCCCGGTACCGCGGGCAGGGAAAGGGCGGCTCGTCAAAGTCGCTCCTTTAGGAGGTGAAAACCATGAAAGACCTGGAACTGCTCGTCACCCTGTGGCCGACCTTTCCGCACTTTTCGCGGTTTGCGACAGACTACCGTCTTGCAGGCATCCGCCTGAACACGGCGATGATCCATGCGTATGAGCTCGATTCCGACCTTGCGAAGGCGAATGCCATCAAGGATCCGGTACCGCTGTATTTTGACGTCAAGGGACGGCAGCTTCGAGTCACCCATGTGTATGACAACAAGAAGTTCCTCGAACTTGACCTGAACCATCCGATAAAGGTCGAGACGCCGACAATGGTCCTCTTCAAGGGAGGGAATGAACCCGCGCTTCTCGACCACATAGTCGATGGCGACCACCTATACTTCCGGGGAGGGCCGGACCATATGGTGTATGCAGGGGAATCATTGCACATCAGGCATCCAAGCCTGCAAGTGGGAGGCCCCCTGTTCACTTCGCAAGAGGTCGAGAAGATCGCAAAGGCAAAGAATGCGGGGTTTGACAGGTACTGCCTGTCCTATGCGCAGAGCAGGCGGGACATCGACGAATTCCGCGAGCATGTCGGCCCTGTGGAGATCATCGCGAAGATCGAGGACA
>JAGVFV010000153.1 GCA_020057445.1 archaeon
AATCCCTGCAGGGTGATGACGAGCCTTGCCTTCTTGTTCTCCACTTTAGTGAGTGTGATGTTCAGTTCTTGACCGCCTGCTTCCATGAGCGCAGACTCGCCGACATTCACGTTCACCTTGTTCGGATCGATCGAAGAATACATCTGCAGGTAGTCGACGCCGTTTGTCTTCGCAAGCTTATTCAGATAGATAGTCATATACGTGTCTTTGGACGTGAAACCGCCAGGAACCCGCTCACGGGAATCTCCGAACTTGAACTCGAGCCAGTCATTCACCCGCGCTTCGGCGATGATGACTGGCGCTTTTTCGACGCATCCTTGCGTGAAAGCATATCTGTACGCTCCTTGGCCCTTATAGATCTTCTCTGTGCACGAACCAGACCGCGCATTCACGATGACTGAACGGGTCACTGATTCTGTCACTGTCCCGTCCAACAACGTACAGCTGACTTTCCAACTGTAATCACCCGTCGTCAGATTCGCAGTGAACTTGCTTGTCTTCCTCCGCTCAATATTCGGAAACGACCTAATCGTGTTCCCGTCCACCAAAAGCGAGCATGACTTGGCATCCTCTGGAGCCTGCACCGAATACACGAATTCCTGCGAGGCCGCGGTCAGCGTAGCATTATTCCCAGGAGAGATCAGCTGCACAACTGCAGTTGTTCCTTCCAGCGCATGAACACTTGCAATCATAAATAAACCGACAATCAAGATCAATATGCTCGTTTTCATCTTCTTCCTCCTATACATCAATAATTTTTCCTGCTCTACCAACATTAATGACGCGCGTCTTTCCCACCATCTCCTCGATGCCTTCTGCCTCATGCACATGACTGCAAAGCAAGATGTCGGGTTTGAACCTATCTATCGCTTTCTTGACACCATCGCTTCCCGGCACGAACTTGGAGAAGCGTTCCATCTTCGAATCAGAAGGATGCACATGGGTCACCATAATTTTCGTCTTCAAGTCCTTGATGCGATCAAAACCCTGCTTGAGAAGATCATACGTCTCCTTATCAGTCAACGTCGTCACAGGGCCTGTATTTCCCCCGCCGCAGCCAAAGATGCCTATCTCCCCATACTTGACAGAATATCCGTGGATATTCTTTATAGGATACACCTCTGCGAGGAAATCGGCAGTCGCAAAGCTGTCATGGTTCCCGGGGATGAACAAGACCTTCTTGTTCTTCGCGAGGAACGGACCGATCATATTATCCACCTGCTTATCGAAAAATGTCAGGTCGCCGCAGAGGATCACGAGGTCCACCTTCTCCTTCTCGGCAAGGTTCGCAAGCTTCCTCACCTGCGCGACATCGCCATGAAGGTCGCCAGCGGAGAGAATCCGCAAGCGTTTCACCTTTTTCTCAAGATCACCCATGAATAAGAGGGTGGCATGCTCATTTATAAATTTTACCTAGAAGACAGACTCTTTCTCTTGTGGATTTCCACTTCTTCCTTGTCGATGATGACCAAGGTGGAAGGCGTACCGCGAAGTTCGCCGTCATACACGATCATGTCGACCTTGTTCCTGATGATGGAACCAAGATCCTCAAGACGGGTCATGAAATTCCCGCCAGTGATATTCGCACTTGTGGTGATGACCGGGATTCCCATTTCTTCAACGACCTTTGCCATCCAGTTATCAGGGATGCGGATGCCTATCGTCATCAGGCCCTGGTTCACGTTCTCGGCGACACACTTCTTGTTCTTCAGTTTGATGATGAGCGTATACGGGCCGGGTAGCTTCTTGAGCCATTTTTTCGTGACATCAGAGATGACGCAATTCTCCTCAATCCATGCCTTCGAAGGCGCGATGACGGAAAACGGCTGTTTCTTGCTCTTCTTTACTGCGCGGATGCGGCTGACCAGTTTCTTATTTGTCGCATCGCAGCCAATGCCATAAATCGTATCCGTGGGGTAGATAAATACGGATTCCTTTAATTTCTTGATGTAAAAATGACGCTTCTCGCCAAATTCTTCACGGTTCACTATGTTCGGAAGCATGCCTCTAAAAAGGCGTTAGTTATTTAAAAAGTTTGTCATATGAGAATTATTTGCCTAAATATCCCTGCAGCCAGCCAAGGACATACGCCTGCTGCAATGCGATTTTTCCATCATATTGCTTGAAAAATCGCATCTTATCACCGGCAATGTCCTTGACGAGAAGCTTCATCCCTTCTGCGAGGGCATGATCTGACGCTGATGGGCTTAATTCGCTGTCCGCCACTCCTTTAAGATAAGCATAGACCTGCGGGAATATTCCTTCCCCCATCTTTCGTAATTCTTCATAAGGAGCGCATTCGATGATGATTTGAGGCCGAGAACTGATGAGGACGTCTCTTGTTTCGCAATGCGCTTTCCATTCCGAAAACAATTCATTGACTTTGTCATCGATTTCCATTCAGCAGGGGAATGGACAATTGCTTAAATACATATCGAAAAAAAATTCGGCAGGCCCTGATAAATGCGAAAAGATCAACATGCCCTGATTAATGTGAATAGCTCAGCACGCCCTTATAAATGCGATCATGTCGTCCATGTCCTCTTCCATGATCAGCTCGTGCTCTTCAAGCATGACAGCGATATGCTCTGCATAATCATCCTCTATCATCGTCTCACCCCTGCGAATTGCTTGTCAAATCCTGCAATGCTCTTCTTGGTCATCCTAATCATCTGCTGCTGGAACAATTCTTCGATCCTTGCGTGGTCCATGTTCATCACCTTCTTGTTTTCTGTTTAAGGGGAGTATGAAGGCACAGGACATGCTTTATGCACGCGACGTTGTGCCTCGGCTCCCGATGGGGGTATTCCTTATGATGACAGAGGGAGTATATAAGAGCGGCGCGGAACTGTCCAGTGCAAATGCATATTACGGATGCTCTGGCCCGACTTTGCAAGCGCAGCTTTCCTGATGGATGCACGAATCGTTTTTTTCCAGGCCTTGGCTCCTGTATTTAAAGAAGCCGTCAGGAAAAATCGTCACCACATTCGCCCCACCTCTTTTCATCTGTTTGGAAGCAAGGAAGTTCGCTCCTGAAGAGATGCCGACACAATATCCTGACCTTCCTAGTTCGATAGCGGCGCTCTTTGCCTCTGCGCTCGAAACCTTGACGACCTCATCGATGAGCGGATGCAGGTTCCCATCGCTGTCCTTGACAATACAGGGGATAAAGCCATCACCGATGCCTGGAATATTATGGAATCCTGGCTCGCACCAGCTCATCACTGCGGATTCTGCTGGTTCGACGGCAATGATACCGCAGGCAGGATAGAGATCTTTAAGAGCATTGCCGACACCGATGAGGGTTCCTCCAGTGCCGACGCCTGCAACGAATGCATCGATGGTCTTTCCGAAGAGTTGCTGGAGGATTTCTTGGCCAGTCGTTTCATAGTGGCATTCGACATTGAGAGGATTCGCAAATTGGTCTGTGGTAAAGTATCCTCGTGAAACGACGAGCTCATCACGGATCGCAGCTGCCTCTGCAAAATTTCCGTCAGAGCAGAGGATGAGTTCTGCATCAAGGCTTCTGATAAGATTCTTCCGTTCATCAGTCATGTTCTTTGGCATGATGATGACAACCTTGTATCCCATCTCCCTGCCGAAGTACGCAAGGCTTATCCCAGTATTACCGCTTGTCGCCTCGACAATAGTCATCCCTTTCTTAAGAAGGCCTGATTCTTCGCTCTTGCGAAGGACATAGTCGACCATGCGGTCCTTGATGCTTCCGCACGGGTTCACGCATTCGAGCTTCGCAAAGATGCCATCGACTTCGACGATGGGAGTATTCCCCGGGACACAGTCAGTTCCTGACATAGTACACCGAGATTCTTTCCTCTAATAAAAACCTTACTATGTCCCTGCAAGAATATTCAGGCAGCAAGCGCATTGAAATCAAGTTTCTTTCGGAAGCAGCTTATCAAGAATTGCAAGAAACCGGTCATGTCCGCTTCCTTTCACAAGGTAATGGTCATATGGCGCCTGGGCGCTTTTTTCAAACAAATCATTCTGCAGATAGCCTGACATGCACACGATCTGCTTGTCCGGAAGCTGCCGCTTTAACAGGCTGATGAGTGTGTCTCCTTCAATATCCGGAAGCGACCTATCGATAAATGCGACGTCATATTCCAATCCATCCGTGACTTCTTGAAGAAGATCATAGCCTGCATAGTATCGTTGTACCATGTGTCCTCGTCTTTCGATTTCTCGAATATATCCTCCGATATTCGCTTCATCTTCGACAAATACGACAAATGCCATGTGTCTCAGAAACCTCGATTCCTTTATAAAGTTATTCCTTATCAGTGACATCAAAATGCGACATGCAGGAAATGCAGTATGAGCACGACTGCAAGCCCGATGATGCCACCGATCGCCGTGATGAGCACGCTCCAGATGTTCACCTTGATACCGAGATCGAAGAGCACATTCACGCCAAAGAGTGCAAAGAGACCGATGACAGAATTGATGATGAGCATGACGATATTCTTGAAAATGAGGAAGACCAGCACGACCACAAGCGCTACAATCGCGATCGCAAGGATATGGATGAATGCCATATGGTCCTAAAAGTGCCACTTATTTTTATAATTTTGCTTCCATTCCTGCTGTTTCCCTATTGCTCATCCTTATGATACAAGGCGAGAATAAAGACTATCTCTCCTTCGATTGCATATGATAAGCGGAAG
>JAGVFV010000126.1 GCA_020057445.1 archaeon
ATTCTTCTTGACTACAGATCTCCTGAAAAAGGATTCATTTTGAAGTTACGACAAAGGTTTTTATACGCTTGAACTCCCAACTTTCTGCATGGGAATACTTGGAGGGGTTGCGAGAAAGTCCAATTTTTTTGAGAAGATCATCCTCATCGTCGGCCTTGGCATCATCCTCCTCGGATTGCACTTCATCAACAGCGTGTATTCCAAGGGCCTGACTGACCTCTGGGGGCTTGTGCAGAGCGTGTTCCTGTGGCTGATCCTCATCGTGCTTGTCGTGCAGCTTGCGACTGAAGAGGATGTGAAGGAGGAACTCTCCATCATCATGAAGCAGCAGATCGACGAGATGAAGCTCATCAAGGAAGAGATCCAGATCATGAAGGAGGAGTACAAGACCATCCGCCAGATCAACACAGACCAGCACACCGAGCTTCGCATGATCAGGAAGGAGCTCGAGACGCATAAGTACAAGTAATTATCCTTCAGCAACATGTCTGACAAATAACATTTTTATAGTCCTCTTCTTTATCACCATGCATGATCACCGCAAGGCACATGCGTGAACTTGAAAAGCGTTGTGCTGAGAAAGGCATCCCTTCTTCACAGCTGATGGAGAATGCAGGCCATGCCGTTGTCGGGATCCTGCGGCAGCGGTTCCATATCGACGGCAAGAAGGTCCTCATATGCACCTACCATGGGAACAATAGCGGGGACGGCTTTGTCATCGCGCGCCTGCTCTCTGAATTCTGTCCTGTGCATGTGCATTGCGTAGGCGATGTCTCCAAGATGAGAGAGGATACGCTTTCTAATTTCCAGAAGCTTCCAAAAGAGATGCTTGTCGCAAAGCCAGATATAGGACACTATGATATCCTTGTCGATGCGATGCTTGGCATCGGATTTACAGGGGATCTCTCCCCGCAGATGAGGCAGCTCCTTTCGCTGTGGGATTCGTCTTTTGCAGTGAAGGTCGCAGTCGACATTCCGACAGGAATTCCTGCTGACGGCGGTCCGACGAATGCATTCTTTGATCCTGATTTCATCGTGACCTTCCATGACATGAAGCCTGGCTTGCTTCCTTTTCAGAAGAAGACTGTCGTCGTGGACATCGGCATACCTCAGGATATCTGATTATTCTCCTGTGCTTTTGTATGTCTTCAGGATGTTCTTCAGGACCTGTTCTGGCTCGCCCGGATTCTTCAGGCCTGAGAAGATGATCTCTGCTCGCAAGCTTCCTGTCCCTGCGGTGAAGATGTTGAGCTTGGAGATGGCAAGGACCTGCTCGAGGACGTGCTGGCTTGTCTCGATGTCCGTCACCTTGTGGAAGGGGACGCTTCGCAATGTCTTCATCAGTATCCCTCCTTTGAAGATGACCCTGTTGCTCGTGATGTAGTACTCGTATGTCCTTCGGAGGAAGATGATGTAGAGAAAGGCAAGGACTGCGAGGATGAGAAGGAATGTTCCGATTGCGATGAGGAATGGGAAGAATCTTCCTGCTTTTTCGCTGAATAAGAGAGGCGAGAGGAAGAATGCCATGATGACGATGAATAGGAGGAATCCTCCAATTTTCGAGAAAAACCACGTCGCGAGCACGCGGGCGCTTGGTGTGCCTTGCCAGAGTATTTTTTCGTTTTGGTCGAGAGTTATCATCGTTTCACCTGCTTGAGGATGTTTTCAAAAAGTATGCGGCGAGGTGTGTCTGGATCGGGAATCCCTTCAAACTGGACATCTGCTTTCTTGAACCTCGAACGAGGATCGCTGCCTGTTCCTGGCGAGAAGAGCTTTAGGGATGAGATCTTGCATGCCTGCTCGATGATGTTCTGCGAGAGTTCTACATCGGTGATCTTCGAGAAGGGCATGGTATGTTTCTTGGAGATGAGGATGCCGCCTTCGAAGATGACGCGCTGGTTCGTGATATAATAGTGATGTGTGTTGATGAGCGCGTAGGCATAGATGAGAGAAATGAGCCAAATCATCCCACAACCAAAAAAGACATACCAATTCCATATACGTGTGCCAACGGAAAAGAAAATGGCGATGAAGATAAAAAGGAAGAAATATTTGATAATCCAAGGGAACCATACCCGTTTCAATGGTTTTCCTTCCCAGAGGACTTTTTCGTCAGAGTCGAATTGCATTATCTTTTCTTGGACTGCTTCTTTTTAAAGATTCCGCTTTTCGAAGAGGAGTCGACCGTGAATATCCTGTCGTCATGGACGTCGATGAGGCCGAGGCGCGCTGCGCTGTCGAGCCAGCCGTGGGCGTAGTTGACCGCGCCGTAGGCAAGGACGAATTCTCCTTTTTTCTGGAAGTGGTGGGCATCAGAGACGTAGCGCTCTGCCATGTCGATGCAGACATCAGCCCCTTTCTTCTTCTTTGCGACTTTCGCCTGCCTGAGCGCCTCTTCTGTGATGGAGAAGTACTTGTCGAGGAGTTCTGGAGTGATCTTATCTTTCGGCGTGTCTTTCATATGGTCCATCCAGGCACTTCATGGAAGTCCTTGTAGACCGCGATCCCGTAGTGGCTGAGGCTGTTCTCAAGCCGTGCCGTGTAGAGGTGGTGGCGGTCGCGCGAGAGGATGGAGGAGTTTGTCTGGATCCCTGCTGCAATGAGTACTGCGTCTGACGGGTCTGGGATGTCCTGCAGGAGGTGGGGATCGACTGTCTTCACGTAGTTCTCTTCTCCCTTCCTGTTTCCAGGGTGTGGCGGGATGTCAAGGATGGGTAGCGTATTGTGCTTGAAGAAGGATCGTGCAGCCTCGCGTACTTTCTCGTCTATCCTGTGCTTGACAAAGTCGAATTCCTGGAGCGTGAACGAGGTGAGCACGAGGCTGTGGTTGTGCATGAGACGGAGGAGCTTTCCCTGGTGGCCTGAGAGCGCGTGGATGAGGAAGCAGGTGTCGACGAGGAAGGTGTTCCCTTTCCTTGACAGCTCATCCGCGGTGACGTGGGGCATGTTGGAAAAGATCTCTTTCATAGAGTCTGCTAAGCAGCAGGAGTATTAATGGTTTGCGAAAATTATTGCAAGAATGGAAATGTTTATAAGAAACCGTAAAAAAAGCGGTGCACATGAGACTCTCATTATTGAAAGGGTTTGCTTTCGGCCTGACGTCAGGCATCATCACGACTCTTGGCCTTATCGTCGGCCTGCATTCGACGACGCATGATGCGCTTGTCGTCATAGGAGGCATCATCATCATCGCTGTCGCAGACGCCATGTCAGACAGCCTTGGCATGCATATCTCCCAGGAGTCTGAGAATACGCATACTCGAAAGGAGGTATGGGAGTCGACAATAGGGACATTCCTTGCAAAGTTTATCTTCGCATTGACGTTCATCATCCCCATGCTCCTTTTTTCGTTGAATACAGCAATCATCGTGAGCGTCATCTGGGGATTGTCATGGATCGCGCTCGTCAGCTTTTACCTTGCGAGAAAGAACGGGGAGCGCCCGTTGCATGTCATCGGGGAGCATCTGGCCATTGCGAGCGTTGTCGTCGTGATCACGCATTATCTTGGCGACCTGATCAGAAGTTATGCCTAAGTCATCCGCGGATACACGTCCGGCGTCATGAAGACGTGCTCAAGCTTCGCTGCGATTCCTGAAGAATATTTCTTGATGTCCTGCCCGCTCATCTTCGCGTTCCCAAGGCCGATGAGCTCTTCTTTTAGCGTCATGATGGCGATGAATTCGTTGAAGGATATGTCGTCGTCGATCTTTGCGATGCCAGGGACTTTTAGTGTCGCTCCGTGGCAGAGCGCGTTGACTGTCGAATCAAGGACCCATATCTTCTTGAGGTGCACGACTGCGGATTCGACCGGGAGGATGACCTTTTTCAGCTGTTCGTCGCTCCCTTCCTTGTGGTAATGGTATGCGTCTGCGAGATCTTGGAGCGTGTGTAGGTCGGATTCTCCGAATGGTCCTGCGCGTGTCCTTCGAAGTTCTGCCATGTGGGCTCCGCTTCCGATCTCTTTTCCAAGGTCGTGGCAGAGTTTCCTGATGTAGGTCCCTGCTTCTACCTTTGCGCGGAAGAGCACATCTTGTCCTTCCATAGTGATGAGGTCGAGCTCGTAGACAGTGCGTTCGCGCACTTGCCTCTTGACAGCTGATTTTACAGGCGGAAGCTGTTTTATCTTGCCGGTGAATTTGGAGAATGCCTTGAGCAGTTCTCCTAAGGGCACTTCCTTATGCAGGTGCATGAGTGTGATGTATTCTTTTCCCGCAGGAAGAAGGGCGGATACTATTCTTGTGCCCCTGCCTACAGCGACGGGTAGGACGCCTGTGACTTTCGGGTCAAGGGTGCCTGAGTGTCCTGCTTTTTCTATGTGGAGCATGGATTTCACATAGGCAGAGACCTGGTGGGATGTGGGCCCTGATGGCTTGTCGATGATGACGATGCCATAATTGATGAGTTCTGCAGCTGTGCGTTCCTCTGGTCTTTTGCCGAATTTGGAGGGCTTGTCCTTGCGTAATTCCACTATTGCCATTGCATAGACGAAAGCAGGGGTTTGTTTTTAAATGTTGTCGAGCATTTGGATCTGTAGAAAATTTCGCTATCGCTCAGGTTAGCGGCTGCAAAGTGCCCGTTCTCTTTCACTGAAGACTGACATTCTCCGACGGAGCCAACCCTCTTGTCAGTCATGAATGGTCCATGAATGCCCTTTGCCCGATGCCGCTAACCCTTATTTTCTCCAGAGCCCGAGCATTTTATAAAATCTGTCAGGCTCCTTTTTTTCATGCATCTCATCGAAGAGAGTCCCAGGTTTTTTCCTGCCGGAATCGAAGACAGGATTGAGGATATTGACTGGCAGGGAAATGATGTACGCGAAGTTGACAGCATCGACCTTTATAGCGTGCCGATAGGGACTGTCATCAAGTTTGGCGGTGAGCATTTTGCGTCGCAATATCTATTGAAGAAGGTGGGTGATGAAGAGATTGTCATCTCCCATGGTCCAAAGAGGAATGCCAAAGGCCATATTGACGCGATATCGTCGCAGGCAGAGTTCATGTCAAGGACGCAGAAGGGAGGCATGCTCATTGTTGGTGAATTCTACATCCTCCCGACATTCCATGATCCAGACTATGGGATCCGTATCGATTATGCCAGCAGAAGAGTTGAACCGTATAGGCGGATCCTGGTGCATTTCCCTTCTTGAATTTCACAAGATTTATAATACTCGCCCGTCTTTTCTCCTGGGATGAAAGATGGATTTGACAAACCCTACATTTTTAGCAGTGGCAAAGTCCTTGACGCACTTCTTGTCTTCGGGGCTCTTGGGCTTGCTAGTGTACTTATTGACATTGACCACGTGCCGGTCTTATTATCGAAACATCTCCCGGTCACGGTCCAGAATCTCATATACAGGTCAGGTCGACCGCTCCATTATCCGTTTCTCATTCTCACTTGCGCTTTTTGCATCTATTGCTTTGCACATCTGTATCGACTTCGTGTTTCCAGGGTTTAGATGGTGGATATTCACGAGTTAGCACGTTGTGCAGATGGGACTTCGCGAAGCGAATGTCCCATACTTCGCTTTGCCCCGGGAGAGCGTAACTCCCCGCTCAATGATCCGTTTCTCATTCTCGCTTGCGCTTTTTGCATCTATTGCTTTGCACATCTGTATCGACTTCGTGTTTCCAAGCTTTAGGTATTGGATATTTACAAGCTGATTCCGTTCAGTGCAGATGGGACTTCGCGAAGCGAATGTCCCATACTTCGCTTCGGTGCGAGCTGACGCCAGCTCTGGTGGATATTTACGAGTTAAAGCCAAAAGGCTGTCATGGGAAATCTGTCTGTCATTATTAACGAAGAGATGAAGAAACTATGCCGTGCATGGCACGGCACCCTCCCGCGCTGTCGCGCGGGCTTTTGCAAAGCGATATTTGCGCGTACGCGCAAACATGTGCCACGCTAAGCGTGGCTCATATCGTCTCTCAATGATTTTCGTTCCGTAAGTATGCTGATATCGTAAGAAAACATAAAAACCCTACCTCACTTTGCTCTCTTCATGTTCATCTCCGTCCACCCATCGGTAAGCGCGGCAGGGATATTCCTTATCCTCCTGCTCTTAGGACTCCTCATCATGTACGAGCTCTTGCCTGAGCAGAAAAAGATGCGGGTGAAGGGAGTGCTCCTCGCGTGCATCCTTGTACTGCTCGCTGGCGCTGTGCTCGTCTTTACGAATCGCCTGGAGGAGATCATATGAAGGTTCTTCATGCGATGCGGCCTGCACTCTTCATGCTTATGGTCATCTTCGCAGAGATCGCGTTCAAGGCAGACCAGAAGGTCGGCATCATTTCATATGGCATCCTCTTCATCGCCGGCCTCATCACCTACCTGCTCTGGCAGGATAATTTCCTTGGCGCTCTTCTTGCCATCCCCCTCCTTCGTCTTGTCGGCTCTGGCATCGCGGCGAGTTTCGAGGTGAAGCTGCTCATCCTCTCTGTCTTGCTTCTCGTCTACATCGTCGTTGTGCATCTTCATGCGCCATTTGATTTTTTGCATAGGACGATGCGTCCGCTTGGCATCTTCTTGGCGATCGGTTTAGGAGTGGTCTTTGGGCTTGCGATGCAGCGTGTGTCTTCGTTTGGCCAGAATTCCCTTCTTGTCACTGCAGTGCTTTGCGCAGCTCTTGCAGAGGAGGTACTTCGAGCTTCGCTCCTCTCTGTGCAAAGAAAAGCAGGCATGATCGTCCTTTCCTCCCTATTGTTTGGCCTGCTCGTCTCTGGTTCATTTCTCGTCCTTGGATTAGGGTTCTTGTTCAGCATCGCGGCAAGTTTCCTGTATGTGAAGGAGAAGCATCTGTTCTTGCCTGTCATAGCCCATATGATCGCAGCAATAATTATGGTGATGCCGAAATTCTTTTGAGCATCTTCGCATTTTGTGAAAAAAGATGCGGGAAGCATTGAAACCTTTCCGGTTTCTAGAGGATATTTCCGGTTTTTTTACCGCAAGGCATATATTGATCATCATGTTGTATGTTGTTCGGGTGATTTAAAATGAGATGGTATGTGTTTATCATGTGCAGTGTGTGTTTGGCACCATGGGCCTTTGGCCTTGAATTGACAGAGATCATGTATAATCCCGTCGGGACAGATACTGGCCACGAATGGGTGGAGTTTAGGGCTGACGAGTCCCTCAATCTCTCGAAGATCAAGTTCAATGACAATGAGGGAAACCACCTTGTCAGCATCTTCCAGGGAAACGCGATGGTCGAGCCTGATGAATATGTCATCATCACGAACAATGCGTCCGCATTCCTGCAGGAACATGCCGGTTTTTCAGGGACAATCCTGCAGTCATCGTTCTCGCTTTCCAATACAGGAGAGCAGGTGGGCATCGTGGATGACACGAGCG
>JAGVFV010000070.1 GCA_020057445.1 archaeon
AAGAGAAAAAATGTTCTATATCCTTCTTTGTAAAATAGTGTTTTTCCTCATACTCCAGGTGTGCTGTAAGTTCCATTTCCCTATTTGAAAGCCCTTTCATTGTAACATCAAAATTGGCGATTCGCTGTAATTAGTGTTACGAGTATTTAAATGTTATCATTTTTTATCGATTAGTACTATAAAAAACGGCAGATGATACACATATAATCTTAATTCTTAAGCCCGATAATCGTTGAAATACGGTGCGATTAATCTTTCAGGAGACAAGACACGTAATATTTCAATACGATCTTCAGTTTGGGGCGGTGCTGTCATGCCAGTTGTCCAGACAACCTTGGGCTGCCTGGTGTGTACCATCTGCTGCCTTGAATACACAAGGATCATACATCGGTTGACCAATTCACCTTTTGGATCTCTGAGTCCAGCTTTGATTTTTTTGTCTCCAATTCTTTTATCCTTTTCTCTAAGCCTACCTCTTCCCACAGATCTATATCGATGAACTTATCCAGGTAACTGTCTTTCTTTATAAGATTCATGAGCTTTGACAATTCAAGTCTCAAGTATTTCATTTCAGCAAGTTTTCGATCAACGCCTTTTTCGACGTTCTTTTTGTTTATGTTGTTCTTTGATTCGATAATGTCTCTCTTCAGTCGTTCTATATCATCGGTGACCTTGGCAAATTTCTCTGACTTTTTCTTGATAAACTCTCTTTGCTTCTTTTCCAGCACTGTCGCGGAATCCTTCTCACTCACGCGGACTTCATCCTTGAATGACTGCTTAGCAAAAGTGTCTCTCAGGTTGTAAAGTCGCATGAGCTGGCCTTCCTTCTGTTTAATTTCACTTAGTTTTTCAGATATTTTCATCGGCATCACCAATAATCAGAGAATAGGCGGTGACTTATTAACTTTGAGGGCGGATGTCCTGTGCTAATTTTCGAAAGAATCGGAAAAAATACAATATATTCGAAAAAATTTTGAAAAAGCGATAGTTGTTACTATTTTCGATACGACTGAATATGAGAATAAGAACTTTGGAAAAGGATGGGTACAATTTGTACTCTCCCTTTTGGACAAAAAAAGATGGATGCTCCCGTTGAGCATCGACCATATAGTTGCATGCTTTTCCAATTTTCAAGTCGAGAAATGAAGGTTTATATGTTTTGTACTTCACTTGTTAAAACAACTTTCATATTTTAATCTAATGGATAAATGGAACATAATTGTTTTTAATTCATAAACTTACCAATTCAGGAGAAGACTCTCTGTTCTAACTCTATATGCACTTCTATGTGACGCATCAGTCACTTCTTCAAGAAAGAAATAATCACTCGGCCCATATTCAGTCCTTCCTAATAGCCTTGGTAAAACTGTTCTTGCTTCTTCAACTGATGCTGCTATGCCTATCTTTTGTAGTGCAGCGAGAGTGTCTTCAACGCTTCGTACAGATTTTGAGTGGAAAAAACCGCCACCCATCGCAGAATATAATGCATTCACTCCGTCTTTTAAGCGTCGACTTTCCCACTTAACACGTGCTTCCTCGAGCTCGCTTTCTGACTTAGATCCACTCTGGGATGCTGCTGAAAAAGGAGGTTTGTGAGATGCTTTTTGGAATAACAATATTTTCTCAATATTTTCCGTTAATCCATATTCATTAGTCATACTAAATGGAATGAATATCTGGTTATTAATTTAATCGAAAAAACCGAAATATTTATATACTTTGTATACATTGCATACATTATATATGATAAAATCAAAACTGAATATGGCTGTCGAAACAGAAGACAAGTCAACAACGATTAGGTTGAATGAGACCACAAAACAAATGCTGGCTAGCGTAGCTGTCGGGCAGGAATCATTTAATGATACCGTTTGGAGGCTTGTCTTAACCTATAAGAATCTTAATGAAATTGGACCACAGATCATAAAAAAGGACAATGTGGTTGGAACCTCATTTGTAAGAATTAGAAGAACTTTCGAACGCGTTTTTACTTCATATGGTTATTTTGATGTCGTAGTATCTTTAAATGACATTCGATCCATCTCCACGCTCAGGTTCAACAAAGCTATTTATCAAGTATTGCATGATAATGTGAAAGGTTCAACTGAATGGTTCTTAGATTTGGATATATTAAATGTTAAAAAATCTATGCTTCAGCCATTTGAACAGAACAGCCAAAAAATTGATGAGAACTTCAAAAAGTTTCTATATTTTGTAATTCTTGAGAAAATCTTCAAAGAAATTCTTCAAATTCCAATCTACGGATTTTCCACCGAAAAAGATCTTCTTTCCTGGGATAAATGGAACGATTTTTATACGCTCAACAATCTTCCTAAAGAATCATTCGAGAAAGACGTCGAGAAAAAGCTGCGGGATATCGATTTTAATGGATAAACTCCAAAAAAGGGAAATCGCGAGGGAATTGCCGGAATTCAGACCACATTATGTTCTGCCAGAATTCTGTAATTCAGAAAAGCTGCAGCACAGACCTGGAGCTGACGACACTTGGAGAATCAGCTATGACAAACAAGGGCGAAGAATCCTTCTAGAAGAAGTTATATCAAGAGATTCCGGAAAACACATCCTAGAACTCACCTCCTTTTCAGTTGAATTAAATGAAACAAGAGAGACTGCAATTCATCACCACCCGGAAAAAGGACACCTCGGCTATCATCTCCAATTCACCATACGACTTGACAAAACAAGGGTAATTCGAATATTCCTGGATAACCTCGATAAACAAGGATACCAACGATGCGTAAGAGGATTTCTCAAAATTGCAAAAGAAATAATAGAACAAGAATGCATCAGAGACAATATTCCATCTTTAACTACTCACTTCTTTAAACCGAATATTGACGAACTTGAACCAGACTGGCTCTATCTAAAAAAGCAAGTACTCCTTAGTAGAATTACGAACGATGAAGGAACAATAATAGAGAAAGAAGAGTTAGGACGATTGAAACAAGAAGTTCATTTGCTGCCTTTCTTTGATTGAATGATAACACCCAATAGTCAATTTTTTATAAACCAGTGTTACGTCAAACGCTGTTTTCTCATCTTCAGAAATAAGAAAAAAAGAAATTTCGCCACCAAACGATGACGAAAAAAAGGCGTGCTCCCGTCGGGATTCCACCGTATAGTTCAAATCTCCGACGTTGAAATGCTATTTTCAGAAGTAGTTCATATGGTTTGTACTTCAGTTGTATATACAGTTTTCGATTCTCCCAAACACTGGACAGGCAGGCACCATATTTATATATGCTGCCTCTATTTAGCTGTCAATATGGACAAGGACAATGCGCTTGTCGTCTTTCAAGACAAGAAGATTAGAAGAATCTGGCATAATAATGAATGGTATTTTTCTGTGGTAGACGTTATTGAAGCGCTGACAGATAGTCCAAGTCCAAGACAGTATTGGGGTGTCCTCAAAGGCAGGGAATCCCAGTTGTTAACATTTTGTTTACAACTGAAATTAGAGTCTTCAGATGGCAAATATTATGCCACAGATTGTGCAAATACGATGTCTTTGTTCAGGATTATCCAATCCATCCCTTCTCCAAAGGCCGAACCATTCAAGCTCTGGCTTGCCAAGGTCGGCTATGAACGGGTGCAAGAGATCGAGAATCCAGAACTTGCTCAAGCAAGGATGAAAGAATTGTACAAGGCAAAAGGCTATTCTGATGACTGGATTGAAAAGAGAGTCAGGGGTATTGCTGTAAGGCAAGAGCTTACTGACGAATGGAAGACGCGGGGAGTGGAAGAGGACAGAGAATATGCAATCCTTACGAACGAGATAAGCAAGGCGACCTTCGGGAAGACTGTGGAAGAATACAAGACTTTCAAGAAACTCAAGAAAGAGAACCTGCGGGATCACATGGATGATCTCGAACTCATCTTTACTATGCTCGGCGAGGCATCCACGACAAAGATTGCGCGAGGAAAGGATGCGCAAGGATTTTTGGAGAACAAGAATGCAGCAAAGAAAGGCGGAAAGATAGCAGGAGATACAAGAAAGAAGCTTGAAGTCGAATCAGGCGGGAAAGTCGTGAAGTCGGAGAATTACCTGGATGAAGCGGAGAATGTGAAGAGGAAGAGGATAAGAGAGAAATGAAAAGAATTCCTATCAAACAATTTCTTCCCTATTGGAAGAGAATGCAAGACATAAGTTCAGAGTACTATAGAAAAATCAACGACTTAGAGCTGGAGATGAGAAAAGATCTCAAGAAAGACAACCTTATCTTCTTCTTTGTCGAAGGAGAAATTGTAGGTATCGGTTCTGAAGACAGAAAAATGAAGCTCATTCAAGATAGGGAATTTGATATGTTGGAAAGGAAATACAGGAAATAAAATAAACATTCTTCATTTCTGGATAAGAGATCTTATATTGAAATCAACATACCCATTATCAATTTAAGATGATAGTTTTTTCTGGGTCTTTAGTTTTTTGGTTTTTTGTTCGACTGTGATAAAGTATGGCTTCTGTGAAAAATGCCTAAATAATATTCTGCAATTCTCCTCAAATGAATGATCAAAAATGGCATTTCTCAAGACCTGGCCTTTTGCTACCAATTCTCTTGCTTTTTTGATATCTTTATCACCATCTAATAGAATTGCTTGAATCTTGTCTGATGTAATAGCCCATGCTGTTGTCCTATGACTTCCATCTAATAAAAAGAATAATGATTTCGGATTTTCTTGTTCAAAATCCTTAAAAATCTTAAGTAATTCATTTCTAAACAGCTTCTTCACATGTTCTTTTTTAATTATAGGAACTAAAGGAATGGGATTCTTCTGTTTGCATTTTACCAAATAATCCATGAAAATCTCTTTATTATATAAAGGAAAATCATTCAATGCGATTATTTGATCAGGTTCCAGCCTTAATTTTTTCATCTTTACACAATGCAAATAATATTTTCTTTGTTGTAATCATATCCTGCTGCAATCTTTTTCGGATTGTAGCTCTATTCGCCCTCAATTTTCTTCTCCTGATTAATTCTAAACGCCAGACAGAATATCCGATATCACCACAGGAATTCAAAAGGGATATTATCAGTAAATTCTTTCGGTTCTTTTTTGGAAACTTGTAAATTTTAAGAAAAAGTTCTTTTTGTTTGTCATTTAATCTCAAGCTTTGCATAAGATAGACGAGATCCCATTCAGGAAAGCCATAACGGGAAAATTCCCAATCAATAAGCCTGATTTCTTTTCCATTATAAAAAATATTTTCTTTGGATAAATCTCCATGCAGTAAACTGAACGTTTTTCGATTTGCAAAAACAACATCATTCTTCTTACAGAATTCTAAAACTTTCTTGATTAAAATATCAATTTCATGAGATTGCTTTTTTGGAATAACATTCTTATTCTTCTCAACATTTTTGATGTAGGGCTTCACTGCTTTAACTAAAGAATATCTTTCAGATGTAATTTTATGATTGTGCAATTTTCTTAACCATCTTGCAAAGAGAATGAGAAATTTATCATCAGGTTTTGAAAGGGTTTCCCCTTCAATATATTCTTCAACAAGATAATCTGTTGGAATTATATTATGGGTCATATCTATGAAATAGACTTTGGGACCTAAATCAGGATCTATTTTTCTTAATAAACGGTATTCTTTCCTTAAATTCTTGAATTGAGGATTATTTTCAATCCGTAAAACATATTTTTTTCTGCTCGTATCTATTCTGAAATTTACATTATGATTTCCAGAACCTAAAAAGGAATAGCTTAAGAAATTTTCATAAAGTTTTTTACAAATTTGCACTAATGCCTGTTTTCTTATTCTCATATGACGGAGATGAGACTAGGTCAATTAAAAGCTATTCCTATTTTCATGACATTTGAGAGTTGAAAAAGAAATAAATTTCGTCACCAAACGATGACGAAAATTCTGAGTGCTCCCGCCGGGATTCGAACCCGGGTCGCTGGATGTTCCTAGTGCAACCGAAGTCGCACTTCGAGAATCCAGCATGATTGTTCCCGCAGGGAAACCGAATCGGTTTTCCGCTGGGCCGGACTACACTACAGGAGCTTAAAGTCCTCAAAGTGACGGGTTATTTATAAAGATATTTGTTAGAAAATGAGATAAAAACCTTTACTTCCTTGCCTTCTCGATCAATCCGCGTCTGAGAGCGTTCAATGACTGGTCGTTGACCTTGATGACTTGCCAGCGAACGCCAGGGATGTCTCCTTTGGACCGTCCCATCTTTCCGCCGATCCGTTCGATCATGACCTCGTCGTGCTCGTCGACAAGCTTTGTTGCGCCGTCTCCAGGTAGGAATGCCGTGACCTGCTTTCCGTTCTTGATGAGCTGCACCCGCACGCACTTTCGCATGGCAGAATTTGGCTGCTTTGCCTCAAGCTGCACTTTCTCAAGCACGATTCCCGATGCCTGGGACGATCCTTCCAATGGATCTGATTTCTTCGCAAGGCCAAGCGTCTTCTTCGCATACCATTTGTACAGTTTCCTGTACCTGAGGTGACGCTTCTTGAGCGCCTTTCCAGAGTTGATTCCGCTTGGTTTATTAGCCACATACGTGAGATTCAGGGGTTGTTTTTAAAGGTTTCCCTTCTCTGATGTGAGAATTTCGACTGAAAGAACACTTTTTTATCATTTTTATCCTCTTTTATTATGTCTTTATGGCGGTGCGACGGAATTTGCTCTGCAAATTCCTAGGCGGCACCCCGTAGGGGGCAAGTCCCCCGCCGTCTCGCACGCCAATGAAATAATAGATGTGCACCTTCCACACATACTTCGCCCTTGGCACATTTTGCCTGCGCGAATGCGCAGGGCAGCGCCGAAGGCGCGAAATGTTCGATGTTCATTTGCATAAGATCAAAAAATAATACTATTTCCTTCCATACACCGTCTTCCTTTCCATCACCAGGTGCTTCTTGTCAGGGATAGAGATATAGACCTCTTCCCCTTGCTTGAGGTTAATGCTACGGATGATGTCCTTGCTGAAATAGATGCCAAGCCTGCCTTCAGAGAGTTTCACGACCTTCTGTCGTATCTGCAATGGGGTATTTTTGAGTTCTTCGACGACCTTCTTAGAAGAAATCGGTTCAAATTCGAAATAATCGCATTTTGGACACTGGAAGCTGATCGCCTTTTGCTTTGCTCCCTCAACACTGACCAAGACCTTCCTGAGTTCCGATGTACACCTTTGGCATTTCATTTCAACCTCTTTGCATTTATCACGGTAATAGTATTTGCATATACTGAATAAACAATATAACACCCTTTCTCCTTAATCACATAAGTGTTTCCTTTCTTCCTTGCATTTCTCGAAAATAATATCAAATCTACGACTTCATGCCAAGGCATATTTCCGTGCTCATCGACATAATGTCTTGATCTTTGAATATCCCGTACAGACCTCATATACTCACTTCAACTTTAAAAATGTAGTCATTTTGACTACAAAAAGATTGCGGAGAAGTGTCCAGTGAGCGCGTGGACAAATCTTTATAAACCTGTATGGAGTTCTATTACTATGCATGGACCTACAACGATGACTGACGAAGAATTAGAGAAAAAAATAGATTCAACAATCATAAGACTCACACCGCTTTTCCAGGCAGGCATCTACCCAAAGCCGGATTTAAGGCGTGAAGAAAAATGGGGGCTTAGCATTTCATCACGCCCTTGCTATAATTGGGAAGAGAACTATTTTTATTTCCCGCAAGAACCTGATATGAATCCTCGAAGAACACGAACTCTCTTATCAGATGCAACAATAAACCATGAAGTAAGTCATTTCTTGCATTTTCACATAAGTCCCCAAGTATGGATATGGCGGAAATCAAACGAGAAACCTGCAGAAGAACACAATGCACTTGAACATTTCCAGGAACACATAGCAGAATTTCCAAACTTTATCATTGGTATGAATGAAGACATCAATGAACAAGAAAAATATTGGTACAATAAACCACTCTATGATTACTTCGGGCCATCAGCACTTCCACTTTTAGCAAGAATGAGTATCGACGATATTTTTCGTTCCTGTCAACCATTTCTTCACAAAAGAATATATGTCTAAATAACCTTTATTTCCTTCAGTTCCGGAAAATACTTCTGCACGATCTTCTCGTATTCGCGAAGGTTCTGGGCTTTCGATCCGATCATCAGCCCTCGTGTCTTCTCGTCAGGCCCGGAGACTGTCACGACACCTAGCTCTTCCTTGATCTCTATGATGCGAAGCGGCGCCATGATGTTGATCACGAACTTGGTCATGATGGAACTGTATTCTGTGATCTTGAACCGCTTGCTCATAAGCTTCTCAAGCCGTGCCACATTTGCCTTGTCCTTGCCAAGAGCCCTGCCGATCTCACCTTCATCGACGAGAAAGACGACCTTGTCCTTGAAATAGAAGCAGTCCTTCAGGTTCGCATGCGTCACCTTCTCAAAGAGGGCCATCAGACCGAGCATCTCCTGGTCATAGACAACCTTATTCATGTGACCCCGATGACCGCAACAGAAAATGGTTTCTTGCACAGGATGCCAAGTTCCTCATTCAGCAGGTCGACCACTTCGAGATCGAACTTGGCAATATCCTTCTGCCTCTCGATATCCCTTCTGACTGTTGCCTTGCAATTCTTGGCAAGATAGACTTTCTTGATCGTGCCTTTCAGGATCCCTTTCAAGACCTCTCTCTCGCCGATGATCATGTTCTTCGACCCTAACTGTTTCCGAATCTCTTCAATTGCGCTTTCCATCGTCACTTACCTTTCATTATCAACACAGGAAGGCCAGTCCCTGTGGGGATGGGCTGGTTGATCATCACATTCTCGATGATGCTGTTCAGGAAATCCGCTTCCCCTGTCATGCTCGCATCCATGATATTCTTGATAGGAGTCTCAAATGATGCCCGAGCGAGGACTGATGGCTTCTCCTTCACAATCCCGTACCTGTTGATGCCAAGGACGTGCCCTGACATGCACATGGTGTCTGCGACAAGCATGATATGCCTAACGTCAATCTCGATCCCTTGTGTGCGTGTCACTTTCAATATCTCGTTGATGATCGCCTGACGCGCCGCCTCGATGCCGAAATTCTTCTCAATCTCGAAGATGTCATTTGTCATGGTCTTTTCCAGATCCACAAAGTCGAGCCTGGCGATGTCCTTGATGTTCGTCCCTGCGGTCATGATGATGAATTCCTCATCGCGCTTCACCGGAAGCACCTGCGTGATACCCTTGATACCAGAGATGTAGATGCCCTTGATCTTCTCTTTCAGGCGGTAGAGGCTTCCGAGGCTCTCTTCCTTGGACGATCCCTTGACGATGATCCTCTCCTCCTTGTCGAAGCGGAACGAGAATCCCTTGACAGCCTTATCAAGGTCTTTTGCAATCCTTGCCGCGCTCTCTCTCTTGTCATCGTTGAGCGTAATCGTCATGGTCAGTTCCACCATGTCGATGTCGATGGACTTGATGAATTCCTTGAACGTGGTCTCCTTGATCTGCTTTGCAAGCTCCTTGATGTCCTTTCCCTTGTTATGCGGGCTTTTCAACCTGATCTCCATCATCTTCGTGCTGATCTCCTTTCTCCCGTCGAGGATCTCGATCAGGCGCGGAAGCCCTGTCGTGACGTTCATCTCTGAGACTCCTGCAAAGTGGAAGGTGTTGAGCGTCATCTGGGTTCCAGGCTCGCCGATAGATTCTGCGCTCACGATGCCGACGCTTTCGCCTGGCTCTGCGAGGGATGACCTGTATTCCTTATACACTTCCTCGAGCACCTTCTTAAGCTTCATCTTCCCCAACCCTTCTGTATACTTCTTCACTTCCTCGATGATGGACAGGGGAAGCTTCTCCTCATATTCTTCATAAAGCTCATCCATAGTACTCCTCCTATTCTAGGGAATGCACGATCTTTCTCACATTGATCTTTCCAGCCTCGCTCTTCGAGACGTCGATCGAGTCTTCGCCATACTGGAACTGCACGATCCTTCCTGAAGCGTCGCGCACAGTGAAATCATACTCGACCTTCAAGTCCTGCATGGCATTTGACAATCTGCGATAAAGATATCCTGATTTTGGCGTACGAAGCGCAGTATCCATGAGCGAATCCCTTCCTGTCATCGCCATGAAGAACTGCTCGTGCGGCAACAGCCCGTTCTTGAAACCATTCTTGATGAATCCCCGGGATGACGACCCAAGGTCAAACCGTTTGAAGCACGAAAGGGTCCTATCCTTATATCCCATGTTGATACGATGTCCGCGAAGGGCCTGCTGGCCGACGCATGCGGACATCTGCGCAAGATTGATGATATTTCCCTTCGCCCCGCTCTGCACCATCTTCATGATGTCAGACTTCTGGTTCGCCTTCACCTGCACGATCCGGCCGATGTCGTCTCTTGCGCGGTTCAGGCGCTCCAATATGCGAAGCTCGACAGTCTCATCCATGGAACGGCCCGGCATCACATCAAGAGTCTTATCATGATATGCATTGATGAACGATTGCACCTCATCCTCAGCATCAACGACCATGACCCTGATATCATTCTTCGTCTGCTCGTTCAGGTCGATGTCAGCGAGGCCGACAGAAAATCCGTGCCGGAACAAGACCTCAATCCCCAGGCGGTACACTTTTCCGAGGATGTCGACCATCTCCTCCTGCCCGTACTTCTTGTGAAGTGTGCGCAGGAGCAGGCCGCTTCCTTCCCCGAGATTGTTCTTGTCCATGATCCCTGAGATGAGCTTCCCATTCTTGATCTCGACAACAGCGTCAGGATGGTCCGGACTGCTCTTGTAGATCCTGGAAAGCCCCTTGAAATTGAAATCGTTCGGAAGGATCACGCTGAAGATCTCCTTGCCAGAGACAATCTCCTTGTTTGGCAACTTCGAGAAGTCATCAATACCAACAGCCGCGAGCATGTCAACACCGACATCCCGAGGGACCTTGAAATCGGCAGCAGTGAGGATATAATTTCCAGATATCGCATCCTGATTGCACCCGATGATGGAGAGGCCATACCTCGGGCTGATGAGCTGCGTCTGCACTTCCATGAGCATCTCTGCTTCAGCACGCGCCTCTTCTGTCTGGGGGATGTGCAAATTCATCTCATCACCGTCAAAGTCTGCGTTATACGGGGCGCACACCGCAGGATTCAGGCGCAATGTCAATCCCGGAAGGACGCGCACACGATGGCACATCATGCTCATCCTGTGCAATGACGGTTGCCTGTTGAACAGCGCGACATCGCCATCCATGAGATGGCGCTCGACGACAAATCCTGGCTGGATCTCCTCCAGGAGCTGCTCCTTTGTCTCATCAGTGATCTTCTTCCTCTTCCCGTCAGGCCTGATGATATAGTTTGCCCCTGGATAGATGTGCGGGCCTTTCTCGATGAACTTCTTCAGATAATCCCTATTCCAATCCGTGACGCGTTCAGGGACAGTGAGCTTCATGGCAATGACGAACGGCACGCCGACCTCGTTGATCTGCAGCATCGGGTCAGGGCTGATGACTGTGCGCGCGGAGAAATTCGTCCTCTTCCCCGCAAGATTATGCCGGATCCTTCCCTCTTTTGACTTGATCCTTGACGTGATAGTCTTCAATGGCTGCCCGCCGCGGTGGCGTGCAGGAGGAAGCTGAGCGACCTCATTATCAAAAAACGTGGTGATGTGATACTGGAGCAGGTCCCACAAGTCCTCGATGATGATCTCAGGAGCTCCTGCATTGATATTCTCAAACAGGCGGTGGTTTATCCGCACGATGTCGCCAAGCTTGTGCGTCAGGTCATCCTCGCTCCTCTCGCCTGATTCGAGCGTGATGGACGGACGCATGGTCACTGGCGGGATGGGAAGTACAGTCAAGACCATCCATTCAGGCCGAAGCGCCTTCGGGTTGACCCCGAATAATTCCAGGTCATCATCAGTCACCTTTTCCAGGCGCGTCCTGATCTCTATAGGAGAGACCCTTTTCTCATTCTCGATGAGCGTGGTCGGCTTCTCAAGCGTGATCTTGAACTGCTTTGCCTTGCAGTACGGGCATTTCCCTTGCGTCTTCAGGTTCGCGATGATCTCCTTGATGAGCTTCCTCTGACCAGAGACACCACTGATCTGCCCGATCTCATTGAGCTGCTCCTTGTACTTGTCTATCCTATTCTTCGGGATGAGGATCTTTGAGCACTCCCTGCAGGTGGAACGCAGGAGATCCATGGTCACACCTATGAAATTGATATGGATGATCGGGCGCGCAAGCTCGATATAGCCAAAGTGGCCTGGACATTCTTTGAGCTTGTTGCCGCATGTCTTGCATTTCAGCCCGGGATCGATCACGCCAAGCCTGATGTCCATCAGGCCTCCGTCGACAGGATACCCTTCCTTATCATAGAGCTCAGGAGTCACGATCTTTGCGGCAGCGATGTCCTTGATGAACTTAGGGCTCATGATGCCAAATTCGATCTTCGCAATCTTTTTCTGTGCAGGAATTTCCATAGGTAGTCCTAACTAAAATTTTCTCTCCAGACGTATCTTCGGGTACACGGTAAGCGACATCAATTCGTCCAAAAGGAGTTTGAACGCGTACGACATCTCCACATTCGAGACCTCGTCATTCTCGAACGTGATCGGCCCGACAGACTTGTTCTTCCTCGAATCATGATATCCCATAAGGCCATACTCTTCAGAGATCGGGATGATCACCTTGTCTGAATCAAACCTCTCCTTCAAGAGAAGGCTCGCACCATGCGCGACAAACGTGTCCTTCTCCATCTCTCCAAGACGCAGGCCTCCTTCCTTGGCGCGGCCTTCTGTAGGCTGGCGCGTCAGGAGCTGGATAGGGCCTCTTGCCCTTGAGTGCACCTTGTTTGCAACCATGTGCTTGAGCTTCAGATAATAGATGTTCCCGATATAGATCCGCGCAGGATATACTTCTCCCGTCGTCCCATTATACATGAGTTCGGTCCCGTTCTCACGGAAACCGAGTGAGGAAAGCTCCTTCCTGATGTCCTCTTCAGACTCGCTCTCATATATCGTACCGTTGATATACCTTCCTGCAAGCGCTCCTGTCTTTCCTGCAAGGATCTCAAGGAGGTGAGCGACCGTCATCCTCGACGGGATGCCGTGCGGGCCGAACATGATGTCTGGCTTCATGCCTGACGCGGAGATCGGCATGTCCTCTTCAGGGACGATGAGCGAGATCACTCCCTTCTGCCCGTGACGAGAGGTGAACTTATCACCTATCTCAGGGATGCGAAGATCGCGAAGGCGCACCTGGATGAGCTTGTTCCCTTCCTCATTTTCCGTTATCAGGACAAAATCGACAACACCCTTCTCACCATGCTTGAGGCTCATGGATGATTCCCTACGGGAGCTTGTCGCAAGATTATACTCATCAAGGCTTGAGAGGAAACGGGGAGGAGACGTCTTTCCGATGATCACATCGCTCTCGCCGACAACAGCCTCTGGATAGATGATGCCGTCCTGCTCAAGGAAACGATAATCATGCTCTGATCTGAATCCCTTGACATCCTTGTCCGGGATGCACACTTCATCGATGAGGCCGCCAGAATAGCGCAATTCCTCGCTGATTATCGGACGATAATAAGAAGAACGGGCAAGGCCTCGATCAATGGAACCCTTGTTCACGATGATCGCGTCCTCCATATTATACCCCTGATATGACATGATGGCGAGGGTGACATTCATCCCTGAAGGATGCTTATGATACTCGAGCACCTGGTCCATCAGTGTCCCGACGACCGGGACCTGCGGGTAATGCAGGACGTTGACGTCCATGTCCATCCTGTTGAAATAATTGGCAGCATAAAATCCGATGGCCTGCTTCTGGTTCTTGCTCCCTTGCGTGAGCCGTACTTGATGGTCATAATTGCCAAACGGCACAAGGGATGTGGTGATGCCAACGATCGCAAGAGGCATGACCTCAAGATGAGTATGCTCGGGAGTCAGTTCCTCCTCAAAAAAAGCGATGAACGCATTCTCTTCCTCAGCAGGGTCAAGATATTCGATGACGCCCTGCTTGAGCAGGTCGCTCCATGCGAGCTCGTTCTTCTGCAATTGCTCGATGTGCTTCTCGGTCAACAACGGCTTTCCTTCCTTGACCACGATGAGCGGCCTGATGCACCTGCCCCTGCATATCTCCACAAAGACCTTGTCTGTCTCTTCGTCAAACATGACATTCAGCGCAGAAGGCAGCTTATTCATGCGCCTCGCGCCGATGAGCGCGTCCGCAAAGTCACGCCCATTCTTCACGCTTCCGACAAATTGGCTATCGAGATAGACTTCTGTCATGGTATCACTTGACCGGTTCCAGACCAAATTTCTTGAGTTGTTGCAGCACTTCCTTCTCATCAAGGCCGGCGCTCACGCTTGCCAAGAGGGCGAAGTTCTTTCGAAGGCCGATATT
>JAGVFV010000024.1 GCA_020057445.1 archaeon
CCTGTGAGAAACAGATAAATGCACTGCAACGCCTACTTTATTCTCCCGGAGGCGAAACCATGGATAACAAGGAAGGCATGGATGAAAGACAGAGTGAACATGGACAAGATATAGGCGAAAAGGTCGCTGCATTGATGAAGAATGAAGATAGGAAAGATGCGGAATTCCGCCTTGCACTACTGATGAGCGAGTTAGGGGATATTGCGAAATACATCACGCATGATCCCAGGCTGAATCCTGGCGCGCGAAAGCACGGATCGAAAGAGGAGGAGCATTTGGCATATGGGCAGGCAGAGGTGATGTTTCGGGCGCTCTGCCACATCCGCGGCATCGATTATGACCAGGCGCTTGCACTGGGCATGAAGAACTGGATGGATGCTGATTGGAGGCAGGTTGGCAAGAAGGAGGAGATGTCTGGCGACGTGAGAGGATTATTTGCCAGTCCTGGAACAGTTGAGGGATTGACGTATAAGGTGGATAAGCATCATCCGTTTGATACGTTGGTGTCAAAGCCTTGGCAGCAGACATTCCGTAATGCGTATGAACGTGATCCTGTGATCGTGATCATGGAACATGCATCGCCTGATATTGTTCTGATCAAGGATAATCTTCTGGGCGTGGTCACTGATCAGGGAGGCAGGACCTGCCATGCAGCTATCATCGCACGTGAATTTGGCATCCCCTGCATTGTCGGTGCCGGAAATGCGACACAAAAGATTGGGCATCAATGGAGGGTGAGGATCGAGCCTGATCCTGCTGATCCAGAATACGGCATCGTCAAGGTCATTGATTTTTTCACTGATTATTAACAAAGTGTTGTATTTTTTTCATGCATAGAAAGGAGGTAAAAAAAATGGCAGATGAAAAAGAATCAAAACAAAAAGACCTGTATTCGATTGTGACAACGACAAGGGCCAAGTATTTCGGAAAGGTCGAAAACAACGGTAAGGGAATAGTCATTGACTCTGCATATGAGGTAAAGACAGAAACAGACCCTAGGAGCATCGCAAGAGGATACATCAGAGGTGCGCTATGTGGTGAGAACAAAAAGATAGAGCTTTCAGACGCTCTTGTGGAATCGGTGACAGCAGCGCCTGATGAGACTCTCATGGTCGAGACGTATAAGGCGCTGATTCCTGAAGCCAAAAGGCGGGCGTTGGGAGTGATGACATTCAAGGCGCTCGAGGAGTTGTTTTCAAAGTAATTTTTTGTAGCACTATACCCTTTCCAGGCGATGGAATGGGTTAGTGTTGTATTTTTTTACCGATTTATGTAAAAATTTATATAATAAATAAGGAAAACCGGTATGATGCTCGATAAGGAGACGCAGAAGAAGATGCTTGACTTCATCTATCTCAAGCCAAGGACCATCCAGGAGATAGCAGGCCTTATTGACAGGAACTGGAGGACTGCTGATTCATATGTCAGAAAAATCAGCGATGAGACTGGACTTGTCTCTGAGCGCACGTTTCGCGGCGGAACAAAAGGGGCTTTGAAGATCGTCTTCTGGAACACTTCTGAGAAGATCAGCTCTGGCCAATTCCAGGATCGTCTCATGAGGCAGATCGAGAGTGCGAAGGGCCAGGGCGACTTTTCCCCGCTTGACATTTACCAGTACGTTCCTGACAGCAAGAAGAGGGCGTTTTCAGAGATCGTCATCGACGAGCAGGTGTCAAAGACGCAGGACATCGTCGGCCTGTTCGCGAGGGCAAAGAGGCAGATCCTCTACTTTTCCGGAAACATGAGCTTTCTTGACTTGACTGAAAAGAAGAAGAGCATCCTCGACATCATCGAGGAGGCTGCTTCCCGGGGTGTCACGATAAAGGTACTTGCGCGGATCGACATTGCTGCAATCGACAATTTCCAGAAGATGATGCAGATCAATTTCAAGATCGGGAAGGAGGCGATTGAGATCAGGCACGCAGTACAGCCGCTTCGAGGCTTCATCATTGATGACTGCGAGGTCAGACTTAAGGAAGAGAAGAATCCTGAAAATTACCGGAAAGGGGAATTGAAGCATAAGACCCGGCTTTTTTTTGAAATATATGACGAGGACTGGATTTCATGGCTTCAGAAAGTGTTCTGGAATTATTTTAGGACAAGCATTGATGCAAAAGTGAGGGTCAAGGATGTTGAGATGATAAGGAAGCTGTAGGCGATTCGCAATGTATAAATACGACCCTCGTAATTATAGTGAAACGAGAATGTGCATTTACTGAGGTGACGTATGATAAAAGAACCAGAGAACATGGATGACTTGTTGTTTTTCACGAACAGAAGATCTGATAATGGGGCGATCAAGGCATGGGCGCACCGTCCATTGTGCCCGAAGTGCAAGAAGGGCAAGATGGGAAAGCCAGTGAATGAGAAGACAGGAAAGGTTGCAAAGAAGGCAGAGGTGTACGCATGCCATGCCTGTCATTATGAGATGCCCGGGTCAGAAGCGGAAAAGATCGCTGTCGTCGACGTCCTCTTTACCTGTCCTTTCTGCAGGAAGAGCGGTGAGGCAAAGACATCGTATGAGCGAAAATTGTGGCAGGGCGTCCCTGCGTATGTCTTCGAGTGCACGTTCTGCAAGCAGAAGATCGGCATCACGAAGAAGATGAAGGCGCCAAAGAAAAAAAAAGCAGAGGACATCCCTGATGACACCTGAGTTTCGGGGAAAGACAGTCCTTTCCCTTGTCGAGGAAGTGGAGCTTCGCGGCGACGGCCTTGCGAAGAAGGTCCTTGCGAAGATTGATACTGGAGCCACATCAAGCTCTATCGATACACGTTTAGCGTCAGAGCTTCGCCTGGGTCCTGTGATCGAGTCAAAGCTTGTCAAGAGCGCGCACGGGACAAAGCTTCGCCCTGTCGTCGAGGCAGACCTCACGATCAAGGGAAGGCATCTGAAGGCAAAATTCACCATCGCAGACCGCTCTCACCTTCGCTATCACGTGCTCATCGGCATCAACATCCTCAAGCAGGGATTTGTGATCGTGCCTGAATAAACGCCGGTTCACCTTTCTCAATCGATATCCTTCTTTTTCTCCGAAATCATTAAAAAGGACGGCTCTTCTGGAAGGGATAATGAAGAGGAAGAGGGTGCAGTCGAAGAAGGCCTACCTGTTCCTATTGTATGCAGGGCTTGTCATCCTTCTCTTGTTGTCTTTCTCTCACATGAAAAGAGTGAATTACGGCCATGCAGTGAGGCCTACAGAGGGAGAATATCACATATGGTTCCACGATCATTATGACGTGGATATTTCGCAAAATCCATTCATCGAATCTTCCGAAGGCGTCGTGTGGGATGGAGCATCATCTTATATGCCTGAAGAGACCATCGGGGGTTTTACCTCAACGCTCATCGAGACTACCCGTTACATGAGCCTTCATTGGGAAGCTGTCGCGGACGACAGCGGATTTTCAGTCGAAGTCTCCACTGATAATGGATCGACGTGGTGCAGGATCAATCCTGGAAAAGATATCGAATGCTCGTATCCTGGGCAGAACATCAAATACAAGGTCATCCTTTCAGAATCAACTGCGATCGATAAGATTTCGTTCACCTGGCAAGAGGAAGACCTGCGGATGGCAGATGTCCAGGCAGGGCCTGCGCCGACATCTGCAAAGATAACATGGACGACGGATGTGAAGAGCGCATCGCGGGTCACCTACGGGCTCAATCCTGATAACCTTGACCTGACCAAGGAAGATCCTCTTCCTGTTGAGAACCATGAGATCATCCTAGAAGATCTGACTGAGCAGACAACGTATTTTTATATTGCTTATGCGACGACGGATCAATCGCAGGCAGGAAGTGAGATCATGTCATTTACGACGACAGGGGAGGGATCGCCGCTCGATGCTCCTCCGCAGGTATGGCTGATAGCTCCTCCAAATGGTTCGGCAGAAGAGGATCATGTCAATTTCACGTGCAATGCTTCAGATGATGCTCTTTCGAATATTTCTCTCTATTACTCATCTGTTGATGCGCTGTGGCATCGCAATGCGACCGCCCGGGTGTTCGATGCCAATGCCGAGGTGACGTTCTCGCTTATCCTTCTTCCTGGAGAGTATTCTTGGAACTGTCAGGCGACGGATGATTCTGGACAGGCCGCATTTGCCAGGAGCAATTTTTCCGTGACTGTCGTTGACCTTTTGATTCCTGAGAATGATACGTCTGAAAATCAGACCAATATCAGTGGCAATATCACTAGCAATGTCAGCAGCAATGCCAGCATCAGTGTCAGTGTTCCGGACATCAATGTGACATTGCTTTTCCCCGAGAATTGGACAATGACCAATGCGTCACGCCTGAACATTTCCTGCAGTGCAAGAAGCAATGTGACGATCACCAA
>JAGVFV010000206.1 GCA_020057445.1 archaeon
AGACACTAAAAGTATGTCAATATTTTCCCACTCTCGATAAATTTTAATATCTTTTAAATCAAGATTCATTGTTTCATTTAATGGGTATTTCTTATTCTCATTATTTATCATCACTTCTTTAATGAATTTTTTTAATACATAGTCCCCTAATCTGTGATTTTCGGATGGGTCTAAAATCCATGCCAAGAAGTTCGAATGTCGAATTTCAAATTCGTCAGCTTTTAATATTTTAAATGGATTGAACTCATCGAGTTTTGATTCTAGAATCTCTAGATTTTTATTATCAAATGCAAATATTTCTAACTTCTTTTTTTGTTCGATTTGTGGCAATTTTTCGTCGGTATTCATTTCACACTCTCGCTATCTACCCAAACACCTCTTTTACTTCTATTTCCAACAGTTTGAACATTCTGGTGTTTTCGATGCTATCTCCTGTTTTTAAGGCGGTGATTGTTGATTCGTAATACCATTTGATCTCTTCATAAGGTGCATTGAATTTTTTCCAGACATCAATTCCTGTTATCAGGTCTCGGTGTATTGATCGGATGTTGTCGAGTTTGTCTGCGCAGAATAGCATCTTGGTGTATTTGTTTGCTGTTGTCATTATGTGTAGTGAGTGTTCTTTTCTTTTTTTCCATGTACCCCGTTTGTCAGGATTTTTCTTAAGACCTTCAGGTTCAGATACGTCCTGCACTAACTTTGCGACTTCTTTTCCTGAGTTCTCTTCAATCGTGGTGATGCTGACGTTTGCGTCTTCGTTCAGGTCATGATAGAGTCCTGCGATGATGACGTCGTCTGTGATGGATGGGTCGTATGCCTGTTCTTCTAATAATATGTTCATGACTCCTTGTGGGTGGGTGATGTAGGGTATTTTTGATCCTTTTCGGAAGTCATCCTCGTGCATCTTTATGGTGTAGTTGATCGCTTTGATGATTTTCTTGTCCATCAGAGTCTCGCTATCTTCCCTGCATCCGTCAATTTTATTCCTTCTTCTGTGTCTACGAGGTCCATTTCTTTGAGTTCTTGTATTGTTTTGTAGAGCATTGCTCTGCTGATTTCTATTTCTTCTGCGAGTTCTGCTATGCTTTTTCCTCCTGCATTGGCTAAATGATCCAAGACTTTTTTTTGGCTGGGGTTGAGGTTGTAGGTGAGTTTTGGCAAGAAGACTACCGTGTTTTTGTCTTCTTCTGGGTAATATGCGATCTTCTTAATCCGGTGGTTTCTGGCGTATGATGCCAGCAGCACCCCTATTGCCTGTGTTTTCCTTCCAGAAGTGATATTTAGGAATATTTGGTCGTCGTTGGGTTGTGCGTCTATGAGCTCTACTACCTTGGTTGCGATCTTCACTATGTCATAAACACTGATCTTTATGGTTTTGATCTCTATGACCCTTCCTAGGCTGTCTTTTAGGAGTTTGAGGCTGTCTTCCTGTTCTTTGATGGGTGGGTCGTTGATGAGTAAAAACAGGCGTTCTGGCCCGATCTTGTGCGCTGCTAGGAGGACTGCGTCAGGAGTGTACAATGTGGCTATCATGACCTTTTTTCCCATTTTATCATCCCCAATGGGAAATGCCGGGGTTTCTTCGTTAATAAAGTTTTCCATGAAACAAGAGTGAAATCTATTAGTTTATAAATATATCTCTCTTTTAGTATATCATTCTACTATGTAATGGAAATATTTATAAATGAGAGGATTCTTTCTTATGGTGAAGGGCTGTTGGCTCTGGAGGCGTCAAGATGGTCGACATGGGGCAGGAGAATGATAAGCTGGAGAATTCAAGTCAGATGTTGCAGCTGAAGGCGTTCAGGGGTAAGATTTGCGGAAGGAAGGGGATCATGATACCTTATGTTCACCTCTTTGAGGCTTTGCATTTGCCGAAGGATTCTGTCATGATCAATCTGATTGATTTTGGGCATGAGATCGAGATCGAATTGTATGATAAGGCGGCGATTAAGGCTGAAGATGGCATCTTCTGTGTCGTCCCGAACTGTTTTTCCTCGAAGTTCATCACTAAAGACGCATTCCTTGAGCTCTTGTTCTGGTTCTATGTGGACGACTTTAGTGCGCAATTTTTCATCCGTAAACCAGGATGTCCTCTTCAAGGGATTGAAGGAGATCCGATTGTTATCCAGCGCTATAGTGACTGGGTCTTTGTATGGCTGGAAGATACGACTGGTGATTATCTTGAATTCGTCAGTGAATATGCAGGTGATAAAAAATGAAATATACAAAGGTTGTTTTGAATCTGTCGTCGAGAATGGTGAAGGATTTGGATTTACTTGCTGAGCAACTTTTTTGGAAGAAGGAAAAATGGATTATCAACAGGCTTGATTTTGCCATTGGGAAGGCCAAGTTTGAATTTTTTGTGGAGATGAATAAACGTTTTATCATGGGCTATATAACTACTCGCGAGTATGTCAGAAGGACGGGGGGAAATGTTCCTAAGAATGTATCCAAAGCAAGAAAGGTTTACAGAAATATGGGGCACGAACCGTTTAAGGTGACGCAAAGGAAATTGAATCAAATACCAAATTTATATTGGTAATCGTGGAAATATACAAAAGATGTTTTTGTATGACTGCTTAAGAGATCATGGAAATGTGAAAAAAGGTGATAAAAAATGATAAAGAAACAAACAGCAGCAAAGAAGAGTATAAGAAAACAAAGGATGTCTTTTCGTGGGGTGCGTGTTCGTGCTGGTCACGAAGATGGTTTTTTGATCAACATGTCTGATGTGCAAAGCGGGCACATCATCATTCTTCAATTAGCAGAACAATTTCTTGAAGAAGTGGATTATATTGCGAGATATTACCGTATGTCAAGGAACGATTGGCTTAAATCAGAATTCTTGGACTCCGTGAGACGTGCAAAAGAGGGAATTTATAACAGAGCGGATATGTGTTTCAATTTGGACTTGATTACCGCTGAAGATTATAAGCAGATCAAGGGACATGAAATCTCACCGAGCGACTTAAAGGCGAAAAAAGCAGCACATAAAGCAGTGAAAAAAATGATAGAGGGTATTCGAATGCAGGTTACATAGACTTGACTACTTCTTTTTAATTCTTTTTCGCTGTCCTGCGTTCGCCTTTTCTCTCACGCAGACGTTCCGACTTGATTGTTTTGTATGAATGTGAGCAGCATCAGCGTAGTAACCATGTATGGTCGATTTGAAACATTTCTTCGAGTCGATTATGGTATTTTGGTTTTGAAGGGTTTTGTGAGATTGTCAGTTCTATTCCTGATGGAGTGCTCTCTGATAGGCATGCTTCGAAGTATGAGTTTGCTGCGTCTCCAAAACTCATGTAATTGGGTTCTTCTCTGCTTATGTATTCTCTATATAGTTTGTATTTATCTTGGCTTTCGAAGAAGAATGCGTCGGGGGTGGGGATACCCTGTAGTGCTGCGAGGTAGGTGTCAAGTGTCTCTTGGAGCGGTAGGTCGGGGTTGAATTGCGTGGTTATTTTGTATCTTGAGGAGAGGACTGCAAAATCCAGGTCAGACTGGGAAACCTGTGTGAGTTTATGGCCTGACTTGATATCCTCTTCAGATGGCAGTGCTGTCTTGAGGTCAGCATAGTTGGACAGATACTTGGTCAGTTCGATAAGCGAAGTGAGTGGTATACGTTCCTGGAGTTTTTTCCATGGCAGTAGTTTTGGAAAGTCCATCATTTCTGGAGTCACTTTCGGATCTATTCTTTTGAAGATACGAAAATACTCTGCTTGAGCGGCCAATAACCAAGTTGAAGATGGGTGGGTGTGATAGTGTGTAATTCTCGTGCTCACTTGGTCGAAATTCGGCATCCTGCATTTGAGTCCTATCTCTAGTTTATTGTTGCTGGTGCTTATTGTACGTTTTAGAGAGAGGTTGTACCATTCTGAATGGTCGTGGTCGTATGACCATGCGCATTCTGCGATGGAGTTTTGTGCCAGTTCACCAAGATCATTCTCGCCGTCTTCTAATGATTTTTTAATATGATATGGCTTGACAGAGAATAATATTTCGTTGTCATCTCCATTCCTTCTTATGGGGAGTGGGCGAATGAATAGATAGAATCCCCCTCCTATTTTTGGGATGAGCTTCATGGAGAGAGGATCAGTTGCACTATTATAAATTTTGTGAGTTTGGATGTAATGCTTGTCATCGATTGTCCTCTGTTCGCCTTTCTCCCACGCGGACGGATTCCAACATAATCGTTTCGTTTTCTACGAAAATACGCTGTTGCTGTAACGGATAAGAGAACGTCCGCTCAAGGGGTGTCAAGGCTACGGAGATGTATGGAAGCAAATGAGTGGATCAGCAAAGTTGAAGAGGACATCAGGGAATTGGCAGAAGGCACAGACAGCCAGAGCAATTTATGGCATTGCAGTCCGAGGAGGGCGTATGCCCTGTTTTCTCAATACACGATATCGCTTGCCATGAGGAACGCGACTGTCGGCGACTGTTTTCTTTCGACGAGATGGGTGATGTTCGGGGTGCTGAATCCTTCGTTCCGTCTCATGTATTCCAAGACTGAAATCATCTCTTTCTTGGAGATGTGCCATTCCTTCTCGGTGTCCAGCCTGATGAAGGTTATCCCGTTGTTGCCAGCGACTTGCACCTCATATGAGACTTTCTCGAATTCACTTCGGACAACCTTCTTTTCAAGGATCCTGTCGCAGAGCATGCTATACAATTCTTCTATTGTTTTCTTGAGATAGTCTTTGTTCTCTACTAATGGCCTGTTCATGATGGCCTGAGTGACTCTTCGTTTATCAATTTATTCCCCCATTCCTTCATCGTGACGGCAATCCTGCCTCTTCAGATGACTTCCCACCGTCCTCCTTTGTCCGGGCCGGTGCGTCTGATCCTGCCTTGTTTTTTCAGCTTTGCGAGGTTCCATTCTATGCCTTTGCTTGTGAGTCCGGTCCTTTCTGCCAATTCTCCTGTTGTGATTGACTGGTTCTCTTTGATGAGGTTGATAAGCTTCTCCCTAGTTTTCTCCCTAGTTTTCTCCCTAGTTTTCTCCCTAGTTTTCTCCCTAGTTTTCTCCACAGCCATTGCCTCGCGGCTTATGGTTGTCCGGAACCAGTCAGATTCAGTCGTAAACTTTACCGTTCGTCCGTATGTTGCCATGAGCGCTCTCATCCTGTTGATGCCTGATCCCACCCGTTCTATCAGTCCGAGACGGTATGCCATGTCTGCTATGATAGGATTTCTGGCGATGCTGATCCTTCCGAGGTCTTTGCTGTCGAACAGCAGCCGTCCGGGATTGTATATCTCTATCCTGTCGAGGAAGATGTCTATGTGCACACGTCCTTGGGAAAAGTAGTCCCGGTGGATCATGGCGTTGATGATCGCCTCCCTGAGGACCTCCTCCGGAAGTTCGAGCCTGTTCTCCCGCTCTTTGCCTTTGATGATAAAATGGGTGTTGAGCTTGCTCGTCACATACATGAAGGCATTGCTGAAATTCGCCTGGAAGTCAGAGTCGAATTCTTTCTTGTCGATGATATCCACCCGTTCCGCTCCCTTGTAGAGGACACAGACCACGGTCGCATTCATGAAGAACGGTGTGACCCTTTTGCAGAAGAAGAGGACTCCTGCGTTGTTCATGCGTCCTTGGGTCGTCAGGTTGAGGTTGTTGAGGAGGTGTCCTCTGTCGATGCTGTGTAGGCGTGCCTTTTCGATGAATATTCCGTATGCAGAATCGTTAAGGTCTTTGTCCATGTCGAAATCAAGATTGCCTTTCTTATCGAAGAAGATCTGGTTTTCCTGCTGGAAGAAACTTCGTATATCGTCCCGTCTGAGCTGCTGGGAATTTGCTCCTATGCGAAGATAGAAGTGTCCATGGACTGTGTATGGTTTTTCCTTCCCTTCAGGGACGTGGACGATGAGAATGTCGTCCTTTTGTTCTATCTGTACAGAGAATGAGGGATCCATGTTCCGGGCGATATCCTGGATGAATGAGAGATCGGCATTGTTCTGCTTATGGCCTGTTATCCTACCATCGTCTCTCACACCGATGAGGATCTTCCCTCCTGACGCGTTTGCGAATGCGCAGATCTCCTTGCCTATGGTAGAAGACAGTCCTTCCTTGAATTCCAGGGTGTATCCTTCTCCTGTCTTGATGAGTTCCAGGATGGCTTCCTTGTCCATGAACAGTCTCCTTATTCTGACATTCATAAGCCTTTACCAAGAAAATCCGGAAGGTTTCCGGTCTCGACCGGAACGCATTTTTTTGACTTTATTTTTAATCCCTCATTTTTTTCCTCAGTTAATCCCCCATCCTTCCCTTCCAGACCAATCACCCATTATTTTTGTCACTCTTCAGTAATATTTATAAATCATGAATTCTTTCTCTTCTTCATGTTCCCGAAAAACCATCAACAAGAGATATACAGTGAGTATCCTAAATACGAGAATCCCTCTGCGGCGTCTGGGATCCTCTTGCCTGCGGCAAGGAAGTTCTACATCCAGGAGCAGCAGTTCGGGCAGGATCTTCGCTCAAAGCTTGATTCTTTTAATCCAAGAGGCTACATGTCGCTTGCCATTGTGAGGAACGGGGTCACTCCTGGCCTGAACGGGGAATTTAGCCTGAAAGTCCCTGCCATTGATGGGAAGAAAAAGGCCGATGGGGAGAAAACAGATGATGGAGAGAAACCGGTCGAGGAACAGCCTGTCGAGGCGACGATTGACGCATACACTGGGGATTCGACAGAATTGATCATCAGATTCCCAGAGGACAAGAAAAGGAACCAGGTGATTGAGCAGGCAGAAGGAATGAAGGACAATGAGAGCCTGTCGGCGCGGCTCAGAAAGGTCGACGCGATCAGCGATCAGTCACTGAGATATTCTAACCTTACGAGATATCTTGACCCGGACGAGATAAGTCTTGTGTCAGACATGAATCAGCTTACGATAAAGGGCGCCCGGAATGCTTACTTCATTGCGAACTATTTCAGCCACATGGCACAGCTCTTCATCACAGGGAATTTCAACAAGGCGGATGACTTCACCATGCTCTCAGGCTACCGCCGTGGAAAAGAGAATGTGTGGCTGACTGAACATGAAGAGCAAGGGCGGCGCAAAATCCCATTCACATGCGCTGTCAAGGACCTCGAGGAAAGGGTGGATGCTCTCCAGGCATATCTTGCAGGAGACCAGTGGATCCAGAACTCAAAATTCGAGAAACCTCTGCAGCTGACAAGAGTGGTCACGATATTGAACAGGCTTGGAAGCGCTCAGCGTTCATCTGAGAATTACGGACAGGGGGCAAGCACGGCAGCGATTGCCACAGAGCAGTTTGTCGACGACATTTGCCGGGCTCTTGGAAGGAAGGACAAGGATTTCGTGCAGAAGGTCCGGGGGATCGGAGAGGCCTTCGATGTGGACCTGTCTCCCTTTGTCGATGTCTATACTGCAGAAGGCGTTGTGACTCCTTCAAAGGTGAGGAACGGTGACGTGCATGGCGGTGGCCTGGAAGAATTCAAAGAGTACATTAACATATACGATTACTGGACGATCAGGTATTATGAGGACCTCGTGAAGACGATCATTACGACATTGGCAGGAAAGCCTGTGAAGTATTATGACTTTGACACCTGGGCACGTGAAGGAGGGTTCATCGGTCCAAAGAAAGACTATGTGGCAGCAGTGCCTATCAGAGAACACGGGAACTGAAAAGATTTCTATTCTTGTTGAAGTGTTTTCCTTATTTCAGCTTCTCAAGCATCTTGATCGCTTCCTTGTCGAATCTTGAGAATGCGAACCATTTCTTTCCCAGGTCTTTGAGTGATGCTCCGATATGATACACGTCTTTATCGTCTATGATGAGGAACCGGTCATGGGACTGCCTGAATTCTTTTATCTCGATGGGAGGATATTGTGCATTGTGCTTGGCAAGGTCGAGAGATAATCCTTTCGGGATTGTTTTTGTGAGTATCGTCACTTGTACGTTCTTTTTTCGTTTGTTGAGCAGCGTAAGGACCGATTCGTCTACATAATTATCTATCAGAACGATGGACTTTCCTGCGCTCCTGATGATGTCTGAAACGAGCTTGTAGGCATCGAATACCTGTCCGTCGAAGAATATGCCTTTCTCCGGCCTGATGTCCTTGCTCTGTATGGCGTCGAATACCTCTTCGAATTTCTTGTCGTAATCGATCTGCTTTTTCTCAATCGTGTCCAGGCGGTGGAATATCTGTGCGTTTGAGATGAACCGTCTCATGGCGACAAATGCTCGCATTATCTGGATATTCACGTCTATTGCCTTGTCATTGGTAAGGACGCTTGACAGGTTTGCGACTCCTTGCTCTGTGAATGCATAAGGAAGATATCCGCCAAGGTGCTTTCTTGAAGGTATCGCAAGTTGCGATACCAGCACTTCCACTTCTGGATCGGTAAGCTGAAACATGAAATCAGGAGGAAACCTTCTCTTGTTTCTTTTGACCTGTTCTCGCAAGCGGATCGCCTTGACTTCATAAAGATCGGCCAGATCTCTGTCAAGCATCATTTGACACCCTCTTATGGTGTGGATCTTGTTTTGGATAGTGTCTGTGTTTGCTATCTGATTGTCTGTCATCGCTTTGGATCAGACATTGAGCTTAATAAGCCTTTACCAGGAAAATCCGGAAGGTTTCCGGACTCGGCCGGAATGGGTTCTTGCAGTCCTGTAACTATGTTCGATTTATCTTTCTGGGTTCCGCGTCCTTTGTTAAAGATCACAATTTGTGACCTTAAATCTTCAAATTCGTCGTTTGTCACTTGGAACATGAATTGTTCTGGAAATCGTCCTGCATTTCTCTTGACAGCTTGGTTGAGGGCTTTGATTTCCTCTTGATGCAGTTCTGCAAGGCTCACGCATCCCTGACATCGTATCACACATCTAATTCGACTATCGACCCGTTGGCCGATGAGACAAGCCTGATGCCGACTCCGCTCTTCAAGAGCGCGGCAAGGACTGCCATGTGCTCGTGACCTGTGCCTGAGACGATGTTCACGCCGACTTCAAGATCATTGATCTTCCCTTTGAGTTCACGCTCAAGAAAAAGGACTGCATCCGGAAGCGGAAGATTCGGGTCGAGCACGATCACTTCTGCTCCTGACTTGTTCGGGTAATTGTCCTTCGCAAACGTGCTTGCGATGAGGATGACCTTGTCAAAAATGCCTGTGGAGATGAGGTCCTGCACAGGCTGCCACGTCCCTTTCCCGACAGAAAGGCATGCCACAAGAGTCGTCATGCTGCCATAAAATCATCGAGGATTAATAAAGATTGCCTTCTTCCGGCCTATCTTCTCGCAGTCTCTTTCTTTTCCTGCTTGTAGAGGAACAATGCCTGGCCAGGACGGATCTTAGTGTTTGGCAGGTGGTTCCATTCCATGATCTTCCCGTAGTTCGTATGGTTCCTCTCTGCGATGAGCGTGAGAGTATCTCCCCGCTTGACGATGTATTTTATCCTGTCGACTGGCGTCTTGTCTTCAATGGTGGAGATGTTCGCGACAAACTGGTCCTTTGTCCCTTTCGGAAGCTTCAGGGTATAAGCCGGATTATCTTGATCAAGGCGGGGCGTCACCCATTTGCGCAGCTCCGGATTCAGCACGTGCAGGCTGTCCTCTGTCACTCCGACTGCTTTTGCAGCGAGCGCAAGGTCGACTATGTAGGAAATATCGAGCGTGTCTGCAATGATCGGCGTACTTTGCGGGATGGTGAATCCATACTTTTCAGGATCTCTCGAGATCAGGACTGCGGCATAGAACTGCGGCACGTAATCCTTTGTCTCCTTGTTGATCTTGTTGCTGTTCGCAAGGTCGAAGAAATGCGCGATCCGAGCTCGTCCCATATCCTTGCTCAGGCCAAACTCTCCACGGTTATATGCGGCAAGGGCAAGAGGCCAATCCCCATACCAGTCGTACAATTCTGTCAGATACAGCATGGCGGCAACTGTCGCCTTCACCGGATCCCTGCGCTCGTCAAGCCATTCATTGATGCGAAGCCCGTAATTCATGGCGGTAGGCGCGATGAACTGCCACAGCCCTTCTGCTTTTTTAGGTGATCTTGCCTTGTACTTGTACTCGCTCTCGACGACAGGAAGGAGCCATAATTCTGAAGGAAGGCCGCTTTCTTTTGCCTTTTCCTTGATCAGCTCCCGAAGTGACGAAGAGCGGTCAAACGAGTTCTGGATAAAGCTCCTTCTCGGCTCTTTCTGAAAGAGTTCAAGATACTGCTTCACGAGCCGCTCATTCTCATTGATGACGAGCGAATCCCGCTCGCCGATGCTCGACGGCAGGCCTGCATAGGAACCAGAATCAGAGGCTGTATGGCGGGAATCAATGCCTTCCCTGAGAGGATCAAGTCCTGCGGAATCAATGACGCGCAAGGAATCTCCCCTCGCTTCTGCCAGTGCAATAGAATCAGCCATCGCCGCCTCTTCGGGAGTGAGGGCGAGCGGGCTTTCCCAATGCCCATTCAGGCGCTTGTTCAGCTCTGAAAAAAGGAGATCGAGCGACGTCGAGAAATGCTGGTCATACCGAGGATCCTGGAACGCATACACGCGCGCGTCGAGGAGCGCGTCAAATGACTGACTGAACAGGTCCTTGGCGCCCTCTGGGTTTCCGGAATTTTCAAGGACTGACGCCTCGTTATACCTTTGCTCTGCCTCTGCAAGATTACGCTTTATCTTGTCCTCAAGAGGGAGAGTGTCAGGAAGCGCAGGAACAATTTGCTCTGGAATCCTCTCTGCGACAATTGCCACCGGCGTCGGATCCATGACTGGATCCCTGACTACCTGCGGCGCTTTCGTCGCAGCGCATCCTGCGCCAAGGATTGCGGCAAGCCCGTATGCCATTATTTTCTTCATTGCCATTCAGAACGCTCGCCTCAAAAGACTAGCGCAATTGTGTTACCTGGTTTCGTAATCAGCTAGAGTCGTTATCCTGCCCTGAGGGATTACGTGAACTTTTAGCCTGCGCGAAGTAATGCTCAAAAAAATCCTAGATGGATTGTGAACTACCTCGGCCAGATAAAAAGAAGCCTGGCTCGATATATATGTGTTACTATATACTGTATATGTGCTGAGAATGATTCCTCGTATTTTTATTAATGATCAAAAAAACAATATATATCACTTACCGCATACTTGTCAATTGGAAGCTCATCAGACGACGACACCGGATTCTTGCAACTTCGCGCAGAATTAAAAAAAAGGGTATTTGTTTAGCACCTTCAAAATCCTCGATGTGACACTTAATGCGCTGCGTCCCCGTGGGGTCATTTCAACGAAGTTGATATCTCAGAAACTGAAAGTTTCTGACGATGCTCAGGAACTTCG
>JAGVFV010000150.1 GCA_020057445.1 archaeon
AAGGCAATAGTGAAGCCGGTCGTTGCCGACCAGTGCCAGAACATCAAGGGTCTTTTGACCTATTATGCAAAGACGATTAATCCCTGCGCGCCTGCGCAGTATGACTTGGATATCGAGAACGTGGGGACATTCTCAGAAGAGTATGCTGTGAGCTTGGGCGAGTATGAACCATACGCGAAATATTCTGAAAACAAAGTCACACTGCAGCCTGGTGAGAAGAAGACCATCTTCATAGCGGTGCAGTTTCCTTGTGAGAAATACGGCTCATTGACCTTGCCGTTCAAGATCCACGCGAGCGCGAATAATATCGATCAATATATTTATCAGGATCTTTCCATCAATCGCGGATATGATTTTTCCGTCGAAGGGGCAGATACCTTGGAAGTATGCTCAAGGGTTGTGACAAAAGTTCCTGTGAAGATTCGGAATAATGCAGGGATGCAGAATGACTATCGCCTGTCCTTTTCAGGGCCTTCATTTGCGAGCATGCAGGAAAAGACAGTCACTCTTCCCCCTGGAAAAGAGACCGTGCTTGACATCGTCCTTCAACCAAAAGCGGCAGATGAGGGGACGAAAACCATTTCTCTTTCAGTCGCATCCTCCCTTGGAGGGATCAGCAAGACGAAAGACATGGCTCTTCAGGTCGCGCATTGTTATGATCACGTGGTCGTGGTCTCTCCCGAGTATGAGAAGACTTGTTGCGGCAAGAAGACGTATGTCGTCCTTGTCGAGAACAGGGGATTGTATGAAGATACGTTCCAATTGAAGACAAAGGCCTCTGTCTGGACTCATCTTTTGGAGGAGCAGGTGACGCTTGCTCCAGGGGAGAGTAAAGAGGTCATACTTGAAGTGGATGTGCCTTGCATTGACGATCAGTTCGAGATCCGTATCATTGCGGAAGCGCAAAGTTCGGGAATCAGTTCAGACGATGTGATGACTCTCTCGTCCTTGACTCGGGAGAGCTGCACTAGGATCGACGTGTTGAATGATGTCATGGCTGTGAAGTATGGCATGACTGAAGTGCCGTTGCATGTCAAGAATATCGGCATCCGTGATGCCCTCTATACTGTCTCCTATGACGGTTCCTTCTTTACGACGAAGACAAAAGAGCTCGCATTGAAGGCTGGCGAAGAAAAGGTCATCACGCTCTCGTCAGACAACATCTCATCGTTCTTCAAGGGAGTCTACCTTGATGACGTCCAGTTCGTCACCGAGGATAACATCCTGTACAATGAGACCGTGAAGATCAATCTCGGCGAGAGAAATCTCGTGGACCGTTTTTTCTCCCATATGGTTTCAAGTGCGGTCTGTCTTGTCTTTTTCATCATCTTCATCATCGGAACGATCCTCGCGCTCTGCTTCATTTTCATCAGGCAGCTCTTTGTCCTCTTTAAGCCTGATAATAAGATATTATATTATCGCAGGATGCCATACGCAAGGACGAGGAAATGGAAGATCTTTTTCATCCTCTTGCTCGTGTTTGCCATTCTTTTCGCTGTCGGTTTCATGGTCACGTCTGCAAAAGCATACATTCCTGTTCAGAAGCCGCTCTATATGGAATTATACCAGGGGTCGCAGAAGTCTTTGAACCTGTCAGTGTATTTCGAGGATCCTGACATGGATTCCTTGTCATTCACGTCGAATTATCCGCAGAATATCGCAGTGGACATCAAGGGGAATATGGCGACCATACGTCCTGATGAGAACTTCTATGGCGAGCGCCAGCTTAAGTTCATGGCTGATGACGGCAAGGGCGGAAAGACAGAGTCTGCGATCATCACGATCAAGGTCCTGCAGAAGGACAAAGTGACGTTCGGCAAGTTCCTCTACAGGCACTGCCCGGTCGTGTTCATCGCTCTCCTCTTTGTCGTATGGCTTGTAGCCTTTTGCTTCTACACGAGGAAAGGAAAGGTCGTGTGGTATTATCGGAATAGGCGATAAGAACATTTTTATTTTCGACATATTTTAGATAGGTGGCGAGGTGTGAACATGAAAAAATCAGTCATTGCAGGTTTGGTTGGAATTTTAACAGCAAGTGTTGGTGAGGCAGGAATTATGGTTGGAGATAGAGATAATTTCATTTATACAAATCCAGTTATAGAAGAAAAGAGGATAGGTGAACCAATCATTTTCTATGCCGATACGACATATTCTTCTGCGGGTCATTTTTCTGAGAATGACTTTGAAATAAACAAGGCGTATCCGTTTCGGAAGAAAGTATTCACTATTCATACAAGGGAGGGGGACTGCCTTGACGAAATTGCGCAAGAATTATCTTCATTGCTGCATAGGGATGTGCGGTGGCCTGGACTCTATGCGCAGAATAAGGAAATCATTGGGCCAAATCCGCATCATATCCCGCCCGACATGATTCTGCATTACAATGCAGGGTGGGAAGAAGGCACATTTGTTCCTAACAAGGTCGGAATGATTGCTCCCTCATAATTCTCTTTTTTATTTCGTCAGTAGCAATCTTTTTAAACGCCCGCTGGTTTTTCTCGGACATACAAGGGGACGTAGTATAAACCGCAAGGCAAGACCTTGTCGGGTACATCCTGGCTAGAATAGCCGGCTCCAGATATGCTGGAGCGACGAGTCCGCAAGGACGATGACTTCAGATAGGCTACACCGGCTGATTCGGGTTCGAATCCCGACGTCCCCACTTTTTCCATCCATTTTTTAAATATGTGTCCGTATTATCATCTGCAATGGCAGAGATTGTCCGCAATTACAAGACATCGCACCTGGTCAATTTCGCTTATTATCTTATCTTTGGCGGTCTTGGATTTTTCTTGTACATAACGCGAGGGATGATTCCTGGATGGATCGTCGCGCCTGTTGTCGCAGAGCTTGTCGTGTTGTTGGCCTTGACTATCATCGGAGCAGTTTTTTTCAGGATTGCAAAGGTGAAGGAGCCAAAGGATCAGCTGCATTTCACAAAGAATACGTCCGGCGGGATTGTGATGATTGTCATGACTCTTCTGATCATCTCTGCGATCATATCCTGGAAGGAATTCATCATGGTCTTCTCTCCGGTGTTCTTTATCTTTGTTCTCATTTCTCTTGTCAAGGCAGTCATCTTGAACTATGCGCGATGTGAGACGTTCGCTTTGACAATGAACCGTCTTTGCAACAACCTGTTCCGAAATGTCGTGCGCTGGGGTCTTGTGCCTATGATGATGTTGTTACTTGCTTTGTTTATTCTTGGTGTTGTCGGAAGTTCTGACGTGCTATCCTTGTTGATTCAGGGGATCATCCTGTTCTTGGTGATCTTTTTGGTTTGCTTTAAGGGCTTTCGGAAAAAGGCAGTGTGGCTGGAACTGGCAGGTTCCCTTCTTCTTGGGTTTGGCATCGCGTTCCTTTGGGGACGGTATATCGCGCCGGTGATTGCTTCTCACTTCAATGGCTTTGTCTTTCTGTTCTTTTATTTGTTTATGGCAGCGTATTATTGCTATGTATATTTCAAAGATACCGGCGTTCCAGAGAAAAACTGACTGTCTATTCAAACTTGTATATCTCGATGTTCCCGATCTCTTTTTCGAGGGTGAGGTTCTTTCTGTTGGAAATGTATGTGTGCAAGGTGTTGTTCCTGTCATACAACCCGCCTCTGACGCTGACAAGCCAGACGGTCCTGTCCATATAATCCCCAAGATGATTCTTGTAGGCTACGCTTGTCAGTTGGGAAGAACCAGAGCAGCACGTCGCATTTTCAGTGAGTGAGAAGATGGAATCCCTGGACGCGACGCAAGAGCTCAAGGTGGGGCTTTTGAAGCATGGGGGATCGTAATAATAGATGAGAGGGTCCATCTGGTAGAAGGGGGAGATGATGAGGATATCTCCGTGTGTGCGCTGCTCTTGTATGAACTTTGAAAACGTTCTCCAATCATCCTTTTCCAGCTGCCTTTCATGTGCTATGGCAAGTGCCGCAGAGATGGCGAGTATGATGATGAGGATGCCTATCTGCACTGGTTGTCTTTTGGTGATGTTGATGATGCCTTGACCGATAAGCAGTGCGAGTGCCGGCGCGACAAAGAGGACGTAGCGGACATGAAACACAGGCAGTATTGCCTGCGAGGAAAGGAACATGACGAGCGGCGGGACGATGAGCCAGAGCAAGAGGAGATGGTCAAATTTCCTTTTCTTGTATGTTCCAAAGATGATGATCGCGATGAAGAGGACAAGAAGGATCGCGCCTCCGGCAAGGTCACCATAGACCCCGATGAGCGATTTGAGCGTCGGCGTGCCGATCCATTTCAGATAGCGCACGCTCTCTGTATAGTGTGTTGAGCTGATGATCCAGGGCAATATGCCGATAAGGATGATCGCTTGAAGGATGAGGAATTTCTTGATATTCTTCCTTTTTGAGATGAAATGCAGTGTCTGGACAATGATGACGAGGGCGCCAAACAGGTGCGTATAGAGCAGTCCAAGGGTAGCAAGGATGTAGAGGGAACAATTTCTCATGCTCATGGTCCGGATGAGCGAGAGATAGCAATGCATGGAAAGGATGGCAAGGAGGAGGAAAAGGCTGTATGGTCTCACTTCTTGGGAATAAAAGAGGGCAAGAGGGGATACAGCAAGGATGGCTGCCGCGATGAGCCCTGCTTTTTCGCTGAGGTATTTTCTTCCGAAAAAGAACAGGGCGATGACTGCGCCAAGGCCAAAGAGCGCTGAAAGCAGCCGTGTCGCATATTCTCCAGTGCCAAATATCCTGATCCAGCCCCAGAGGAATGTGAAGTAGAGCGGCGTGTGGACATCATTATGGAGCAGGTGGATGGTGTCTTTGTAGGGGATTTGGGTCTGCCGAACACTCAAGGTCTCATCAAGCCAAAATGATTCTTTTGAGAGGCCATAGAGCCTGACTGATAAGGCGAGGACAATTATCGCAATGAAGATGATTATGGTCTTCTTTTTCATGGATAAAAAGAATATTCACCTTGCCGTATTAAACTTTTCCATTGTCGCGATATATTCAAGTCCCGACAACAAACATTTAAAAACCGAGAGCGAGAGCATGGTGTCATGGGAATAGTCATAGAAGTAAAGGATTTGCGAAAGACCTTCAAGACGCATAAGCGGGAGGCTGGCTTTGGCAATGCGGTGAAAAGCCTCTTCAAGAGGGAATATGTTATCACAGACGCATTAAAAGGCATCTCCTTCACCATAGAAGAAGGAGAGGTTGTCGGTTTCATCGGACCGAATGGCGCAGGGAAAAGCACGACCATAAAGGCATTGTCAGGCATCCTTTACCCGTCGGGCGGCGAGGTGAATGTCCTCGGGTTCATTCCCTGGAAAGACAGGATTTCCTACGTGAGCAACATAGGCGTTGTCTTTGGGCAGAAGTCCCAGCTCTGGTGGGATCTTCCCGCGCTTGATTCGTTCTACCTGAACAAGTTCATCTATAAGATCCCTGAGAGGGAATTCAAGGAACGCTTGTCATTCCTGCTCAAGTACTTGAGCTTGGAAGAATTGGCAAAGAAGCCTGTGCGTGACCTCTCTTTGGGAGAGCGGATGAAGTGCCAGCTTGTCGCGGCTCTTCTGCATAGGCCAAGGCTTGTCTTTCTCGATGAGCCGTCCATCGGTCTTGATGCCATCTCGAAGAACCTGTTCCGTGACTTCATCATCGCAGAGAACAAGAAGTATGGGACGACCTTCATCATCACGACGCACGACATGCAGGAGATCGAGCGCCTGTGCAAGCGCGTCATCATCATCAACAACGGCCTCATCGTCTATGACGGCGATCTTGCGACCATCAAGAAGAAATTCCTGAACAAGAAGCTTGTGGACGTCATCTTGGAGGAGAAGGGAAAAAGGTTCTCGTTCCCGGGCGCGAAGCTTCTTGAGACAGAGGACTATCGTTTCCGTGTTGAGTTGGATACAGAGAAGGCGTCTGTCAAGTCGCTCGTGAACCACATCCTGAAGTCGTATGATGTCGAGGACATCAACATCGCCGATCCTGATATCGAGGAGATCATCAGGAAGATCTATGGTGGCAGGACATGAATGGTGGCAGGACATGAGACAGAAGTATGCTCTTGTTGAGGCAGGATGGAGAACAGGTCTCATCTACAGGCTGCATTATCTTGCGACTCTCCTTTCTGCGCCGATCTCCCTGCTGATCTATTATTATCTGTGGCGGGCCATTTTCCAGGCGACGAATACGACGGTGATCAAGGGATTCACCTTGCAGGAGATGATCTCCTATTATGTCATCGTCATGATCGTTGGCATGTTCACATGGAGCGAATGCGACAAGTGGATAGAGGAGGACGTTGTCCGGGGAGATACGATTATTGCCTTGCTCAAGCCGTTCACTTATTTTTCCTGGCATTATTATTTTGAGCTCGGATTCACCGGTCTTTCTCTCATCGTGAACATTATTCCTGTATTCTTGATAGGCATCCTGTTCGGTCTGAAGATGACGACGGGAATATTTTTTGTCCTGTTCTTGGTGTCGATGATACTTGCGAGTTTCATCTATTTCCTGATCACGTTCATCGTCGGCCTTACATCATTCTGGCTGTTCAAGATTGCCGGTGTTCGACGGACGAAGCGGGTGATTCTCGCTTTCCTAGGGGGGAGTATGCTTCCCTTGTCGTTCTTTCCTGATTCTCTGCAGAAGGTGTTCTTCTATCTGCCGTTCCAGTATCTGCGGTATATCCCTGCGAATATCTATTTGCAGAAGTATTCGTATGGCGAATGCCTGGTCTATATCGGGATTGCCCTGTTCTGGTGCATTGTCCTTTTTGTCCTGGCAAGGCTTATCTGGCGTAGCGCATACAAGAAATTTGCAGGGGCAGGGACATGAGCCGTTTCTTTCGGTTGTGGCTTCGGCATGTGGGTATCGAGTTCTCCCGCGAGATGGCATACAAGACTAACTTTTTCATCAAGCTCATCTCTCTTGTCTTTGCTGATATCGTCGGGCCGATCATCACGATCCTCCTCTATACCCAGACGTCTGGGATTCCTGGCTGGTCTTTTGAGGAGTTCATCCTTTTCCAGGGCACATTCATCCTCGTCTTTGGACTGTCGCACATGTTCTTCTTCGTCATCCCGTTCGAGGTCATCCACATGGTGCGCGAGGGAGAGTTCAACAAGATACTCACTGCGCCGATACCTCCGTTGGTCAATGTGACGTTCCGCAGTTTTGACATGGAAGGCACTGCGGAAGTCATCGTCGGATTTGGATTGATCGGCTGGGCTTTCTCGAAGTTGCATCCGGGAATGGGTCATATTGCTATCTATGCGTTCATCATTCTTTTGGCGCTCCTCTTCATCTATGGGGTGATGATCCTCATCTCCTCTTTGAGCTTCAAGGTGGTCAAGACGTATGGCCTGATAGATCTGTTCTTCAAATCATCTGACATGGCAAGGTATCCTGCATCCTTGTACGGCAATCCCCTGCGGTTCTTCGTGTCGTTCCTCTTCCCTATCGCTGTCGCCGCGTACTTTCCAGCATCATCTCTTCTTTTCGATACCACCTGGATGAGGATTGTCGCGTTTGCAGCTCCGATTTTCGCATTCTTCATCCTCTCCCTCATCCTCTGGGAGAGAGGACTGAGGAATTATACGGCGGCGGGAGGATGAGATATTTACGACAGAATTGAGGCAATCATTCACTTTTCATAGACATTTCTTCTCGGACTGAATTATTCGTGTATATTACCGTCTATTCTTTCCATCCCTCATTTACAAAAAGATCATTTATCTCACGGAATGTACACGACTCTTTCCTTTGCTGTCAGGTCAGCGACGCGGATGCGCTTTTTGATATTGTCAGAATCTGAGTAGGGATAGTCGAGAGTCCAATCGTCAATAGAGTGTGCAATTACCCGAGGATATTGGGCATGTAAACAAGCACTGACGACTGCAGGAACATACCTGTGTTTTTCTCCAGGGAAATAAATGATTTTTCCTCCTGAAAAGGCAATCGCAAGGAGTGGAAGTGGAGTGAGGAAGTAAGAATATTTTCCAAAAACTGAAAAAAACTTGACTGTTTTTCCTAATGATGGTACAGTCACTTCGTCTATAAGAATGTTTTCAAGTCTCAGATTTCGAATTTCAAATTGTTCTCTTTTACAAGGTAATTCTTTAATCACGGCATATTCTTCAAGTCTCATTTTCAATACGGAGCAAGATTTCATGTGCCTTTTTTGTTGTGTATCTTGGAAAGAGATCGAGGATTCGATCAATTCCTTTGAGAGGTGGGAAGTGTGATGATGGTTTTCCTATTGATCCGATGAGATCTCGTAATGCTAGTTCAAGATGTGTTTCTTTCTCTGTTTCTTTCACTGCCATATAAATAGACAATCCCTCCAAAGAACTTGGACGAAAACTGACCCAATATTTTTTTGCCGAATTATAGACTGCATCACAATATACTTGTGGGTGCCTTGCAAAAACATCCTTTATTGCATTTCTCATTTGGGTTGTTTCATCAGAAAGGAAATTCTCGAGACCTTTGCTTTCGTAGCTCATCAGGATTGTTTCCCATCTTCTTTGATCTTCATCAGGCATCAGTTTAGAAAGACTGTCAAGCTATTTATAGCAACACTTTTCTTGAAATTGAAGAAAAACCTTTAAAACAGCAATGCATTTCCTCTGGTTCATGGCCAATTTTGACATTCTCATGCTGACAGGAAAAAAGGAGAAATCCACCAAAGGCATCATCATTCGCTGCCTTGCAGGGTATGCTGAACTCTCCATTCTGCAATTGCAGCACATCCTGCGGAAGGAATTCTCAAGACAAGTCACCTACCAGGCGATTCGCCAGGCCTTGCTGGAATTGATGAGGGATGATGTGGTCGTAAAAGAGAAGAACGTCTTTCGGATAAGCCATGCGTTCATCCTTGACATCAAGGATACCGTTGACCTGTTCGAGAGATCGTCGAAGAAGAAGATGCGCATCATCGACAATCAGACATCCCAGATCCGGCTGAAGAACCTGCACGAGCTTGGCAATTTCGTGCTTTTCGGGCTTGACCAGAACTACTTCGACAACAGAGAGAGGAAGGAATTGTATCTTAGGCTCAATCACTTATGGATTCCTTTTAGCGACATCCAGCGAAGGGACAGGCTTGTGAAGATATTCACTGAGAACAAGACTGAAGTCATGGTCAAGAACAACTCCATGGCAGACAGGATCCTGGCAAAATGGTACAGGCAATTCGGGAAAGTCACCTTAGGAACCAAGTTTGCGGCAGGCGAGTGCATCATACACGGCGATTGCGTTGTCCAGATATTCATGGATGAGGAATTAGCGAAGAAGATGGACAAAGTCTACAGCCTGAAAGGCATCATCAGGTTCGACCTCTTCAGGCAGATATCCGCAATGACCTATGACGAGCATCCGATCGATCTGGTCATCACAAGAAATCCGAAGATAGCGCAAAAAATGAGGATTGCTTAATCTTCGTTATTTGAGTAGACATCATTCCTTCCTGCCACTCACCACAACGCGGTATTCATATTCACTCTCACCCATTCGACCTGGCATCAGATGTCCGCGGTAGGCCTGCGAGAAAAAGTTTTTAAATACAAGAATGAGGGAGTGAAGAAGTGAGGTGTCTTTCATGAAGAAGCATCATCGGAATATGGTCTATGTCTCTATTATTGCGATAATTGTCATCCTTGCAGTGGTCCTACTGATTGCCGTGCTTGGCAATTCTATAGGGCAGGCAGTACGGCCTATGACTATCGCTGAGGGAGAATATGGCGGCAGTCCTCTGATGCTGAAGGGTAATCCACCTCCTCCGCCTGTGCCTGTCTGCGGTGACCTAGTCTGCGCAGGAGGCGAGATCGTGACGTGTGAGACAGACTGTGCATTCGCGAATGTGAAGAATGACAATGTCGTCATCTATGACCTCGTCTATGATGATGGCTATCCGGGATTCCTACGTTTCAAGGTTTGGAATTTTGGCGATCCGATTCCATTGGATGATCTTCGTGTGGCATTTTCAGGGAATGGTTATTCTTGTCAATTCCAGGGAAGGGGTTATCAAAAACATTGGTTAGGAGGGTCTGGCGGGTATTTGCCGCATCATGCAGGACTCAATGAATATATGGAGTTTACTGTCTCTGGGGGAAGTGCGCCTCCATTCTCGACCATGCGGCATTGCAACAATCCCATCCGTCTCGGCCTGTATCGTGGCAATGCAGAGTGCGGGCAGGAGCAGTATGTCGCTATCGTGAACACAGTCCTGAAGTGCATATAGATGTGTATTTTTAGGAATGTTTTTATTGTGCTCTTTGTTCCTGACATCTATGCTCGATATGCTTGATGACATCGTGGCAGGGATCAAATTGATGGTGAAGCCCTATAAGTTGCGTATTCACCAGACGCTGGAAGGAGATCATGTGCGTGTGGAGCTTGAGGTCACTGAGTATTTCTTTCTTCCTTGGAATATGGAAAAGCGAAGCAAGTACGTGCAATTCGTAAGGTCGTTCCCGCGGGAATATGGCGGGGAAGAGAAAAAATAAATCTCCCGTAAGATTTATAAACCCGGTTTTTAAATGTGCCTGTAATGGTGTTTGAGCAGATTTTCGGTGATAAGTGGCTTGAGAAGAAGGTTGGCCTCACTTTTCTTCTGGGTTTCATCTATGCAGAGCTTGGCATCATCTCTGCCTTGCTCATCTTTCCTGAAGATCCGAGCCTCATTTCTATAGGATTCATCTCGATCCTGATCCTTCCTTCCCTGAATTCCCTTCTGTCCATGGAGATGAACCAGGACATGCGGGAGAAGCGTTTCTCTTTAAAGCTTCTGTTTCAGGATCACATCGATATTTTAGAGGTCTATGCATTTCTTTTTTTGGGCATCTTGTTCGCGTTTTCTCTTTTTGCGATCCTTCTTCCGAACCAGGTGACTGAACGTGTATTTCACACCCAGCTGAGCATTTATTTCGATAATATCGGGCATGCGATCGGGCAGGCGTTTGGAGGCCAGAGTGATGCGTGTGTCACCAGGTCTTGCGAGTTTTTCTCCATCCTTTTCAATAATATCAAGGTGATCTTGGTGTGTTTTATCTTCTCTTTGGTGTATGGTGCGGGGTCTATCCTATTTTTGACCTGGAATGCGTCAGTATGGGGGACGATCTTCGGCTATGTGACAAAAAGAAGTGCGCTCGTGTCGTACAATCTCATGTATTTTGGAAAAACAATGGTTGCAGTCTTCCCCCACATGATCACTGAAGCAATGTCTTATTTTATGGCTGTCTTTGCAGGGGGTATCATATCAAAGGCTGTGATTCGGGAGCGGTTTGATTCGAGAAGGTTCAATCATGTGGTTGTTGATGGCCTTATCATATTTGGGTTGGCGATCATATTGCTGGTCATCGCAGCCTATCTTGAGGTCTATGTGTTCCCATTATTGCATTTTTAAATGACGACTTCTAAATGACGTCAAAACGATAAGTTTATATAGGTAACGCCCCTTTTTCTGCTTCACTAGGAGGGGATTATTATCGTTACCAGGGACTTCAACAAGGACCTTGACAAGTACATTTCACACAGGAAGAAAGGGAAGGGGACATCTTTTAGTTTTTCGATCGGGAGGAAGAAGTCAGTGCATGAGCCTGAAGTGCGCTCGTACACTGAAAATAAGTCACCTGTGACGACGAAGGTGAAGAACGTGGAGGAAGGAAAGATGGATGAAGAAGAGTATGCT
>JAGVFV010000181.1 GCA_020057445.1 archaeon
CTTGTTTCAGACATAGGACTCTTTTCCTCCTGCAGAATGCGACCGTCCGCCTCTGCATCATCAGCCTATCACACTCTTCTTACACAATCTGGAAAAGAAAATCCAGACCGCCATCACTTATCTATTAAAAGTCATTTGGGATGCGCCCCAAAAATGGGGCACATCCCAAATGCAGGACATTGCCACACTCGCATTCACTTTCGTTTGGAATAGTTGAGCGACAAGGGGGACGCCCCCTACGGGGAATGTCGCGTGTGGGAAAAAGATTAGAGTGAATGCCTGGCAATGTCCCGAGCGTAAGCGAGATTTGGGATGCGCCCCAAAAATGATAACATTTATATATTATTTAAACACCACTGAAAAGTAATAAATATATTTTCATGTCGTTATTCATCGGAGGTATGTTATGCCAGAACACAACGAAAAAAGGCGTTTCAATTCTTCAGCCCATAATTCACCCATCAAGACGATCGATCATTATTTGCGCATAGAGAATGTTCAGTGTCTAGGGCAGGATGGACAGGCAGTAGAAGAATACCCCGAGCTCTATGTTGATCTCCAAATCAGTGGAGAGACAACTGGCACAGATGCACTAAGCCACAGTAATGAATCTGTCTTCATACCTTCATTCCGCTTGACCATGGCCATCCTTGATCGCTGCTATCAGGAATATGCAGGCATGAATCAGGGAAAAGAAGCGAATTCGAATGCAATACGCTTCTTGTTTGGACACTTCGACGCATATTACGGAAAAGACATGTACAGACAAATCATCACAAATACAGTCATGGACGGACAAAAAAGGGTGATGATCGACTACCCTCTTCTTTCCGACTTGACAAGACCTGATGCAAGAGCGATTGAGATCAACTCAGGGAAAAGATACGAGACTTCCGTAAGACATGAACTTTCATCAAGCCTAATCACCGCTGCGATCTTAGACGAAGAATCGATAAAGGCAGTACAGGAGATTACAGGCCTTGAAGATCCACGATTCCTTGCGGATAGACGGCTGCATAGAGAAAAACGTGTGACGCTCTCCAACCCCCGCGGCAAAGGCAGTGTAGTCGGAATCTATTCAGATGAAGATGAAGTCGCGCTCATATCAGACTGCACGAGTTCATATGCGAGGTATCGCACAGTACGAACAACATTGCCGAAGCCAAACTCGACCTGACTTTGTTATCTCACAAAATACTAACCAACAGATAGACCACACTAGGAAAAAAAGAAGAACCAAGACAAATCAAATGTTGCTCCTGCAAAAACGACCTGGCAGGTCGTATGCACCGGCAGAGCATCCATCGTATAGTTTAATGCATGGAATATAAAAACAGACAATAACAGAAGATATAAATATCATTCAACATTACTTGACTTAACCAGTATAGATAGGTGATGCTATTGAGCAAACTCGAGAGTATTTGCAAATCGATGGAAAACAGAATCTGGAGAGGGGGAATTATCATCGCGGCGTTGGTATCTCTTGATTGTTCCACAGCACCGCGTCCAGTAATCGACCCGGCCCATCAAGGAGAGCGCATCGTATATAGTACTTCAGTGATTGAAGGCAAGTGGTATAGACCAGGGGCATTGTTCTCCTATTCCTTGGAAAACAACATTGCAGAGAAGATTTCGCCAGACAATCTCCATTGTTTCCGCTTCAGAAGAAGTCCGGATGGCGAAAAGATAGCTTTTCATGCAAGGAATTTTTTTGCAGACTGCGGTGAAGAATCTCTATATATTGTCAATTCAGATGGCAGTAGCCTTCGCCAGGTGATGGCTGATGTGAGGCAAGAAAATACTGTAAGTTGGTATCCTGATAGCAAGTCGTTCTTCATGCAAGTTGATTCCACCTTGAAAAGATATGACTTGGAAAGAGGCGAATTTACAAACTTTTGCCAGATAAGGGACGGGTATGATCTTTCCTGCAGTCCCGACGGCATGTGGATCACTTACCTGGAAATTGAGGATTTTGAAAAAGACCCTCCTAAAACGATATGGACTGACATGGGGGATGTCACGGCAGGTATTGTTAGGCTTAATAGGAACAATAAGATCCACCTCATTGACATGAATGGAGAGGATAGGTGCATCTTTTCCGTTGAGAGCAAACCCACTGAAGAAGGAGTAGGACTCAAGTCATGGACTCCTGACTCAAAAAGTATCGTTTTTAGCGGAAAGGACTGGTTATACCGTTCTCTTGACATCGAAAGTGGACAGGTAAAGTTCGTCGAAAAAACAGGCTGGCGATTCGTGTACAGCCCCGATAAAAGGCAAATCGCTTATCAAGCGGAAGTCAAAGGAAATCAGGAGATATTTGTCATGAATGCTGACGGGACCAACGCAAGACAGATTACCAGGCTGAATGGCACGAGCATCTACCCTTGTTGGAGCCCAGATGGGGATGAGATTGCATTCTGTTCAAGAAACCCAGAGACGGAAAAGCATCAAAACCCGGGCTTTTGGCACAAGTACAGTCTCAACACAGGATTTGAATTGTATATTGCCAATGTAAAGACTGGAAAAATGAATAATTGCCCAAGAGTCCGCTGGGAAGATTGGGAGATCATGGGAAAGCGCCCATACTATTATTGGGACGGCAATTAGATCTGCAAATATCAGTTCAAACCCTGATGCACCGGCCGAGAATCGAACTCGGGTCAAAGCCTGTTTGCGACAGCAAATCCCGGCAATCAGGGATTGCTTATGTGGCAAGGCTCTATTCTAACCATTAAACCACCGGTGCGTATAATAGACAGAAAAGCGGACGATTTAAAAAGTTTACTCAAGGCTGAGGAGGAGGCACACCAGGCTTCTTCTTATGGATATGGATGGAATCCTGATGGTGGATGAGATGGTGCTGGTGCGTAAAGGCGAACAGGATCAGCGCTGCAAAGAGCATCTGCAGGAGATTTCGAAGGCCCACGATCTCCCAACCGTAGATGATCTTCGCAAAAGCAAAGAGTTCAGATATCAGGAAGACGACTGACGCTCCGATCAGGAGCTCCCAAGGCCTCCTGTCGATGTGCCTGTGCGTCTTTCGTATGAACTGATAGGCGAAATAGACGATGAATATGGCGATGAACAAGTTAGCAATCTCGAGCGTCCCGATGAAAAAAGCAGCGCTATCCATACGCAAACTTCGAAGAACCGCAGTTTATAAAGTTTGCGGCATGAAGGGCGCATCCCAAATGGAGGACATTGCCACATTCGCATTCACCTGCGAGGAAATGTTCAATGCGACAAGGGGGATGTCCCTTACGGGGAATGTCGCTGAGAGAATAGAGACAGAAAAGTGAATGCCTGGCAATGTTCCGAGCGTTAGCGAGATTTGGGATGCACCCGGCATGAAAGAAGAAAACTTTTATCAAGGGATATCTGTCGGATCCCAGCTTGTCCGATACTCCTCATTGAGATTGTCAAGCGTTTTCATGCCTGGCGCAGAAATCTCAAAGTCGAAAATGTCCGCATTCTCAAGAATCCTTTCCTTTCGCACGGACTTCGGGATGACAATGACATCATGCTGCAGGCACCACCGTATCAGGATCTGCGCAGGAGTCTTACCATACTTCTTTGCGATAGTCATGAGAGTCTTATCCTTGAACTTCTCCCCTTTTGTCAACGGGCTATATGCCTCGAGCGCGATCTTCTCTTTTTCGCAGAACGCCAAAAGATCAGTCTGATTGAGGAAAGGAGAGAATTCCACCTGGTTGACTGCAGGGACAACATTGGACTTTGCCATCAAATCTTTCAGATGACGGACAGTGAAATTGGACACACCGATATTTTTCGCCAAGCCTTTTTTGTATAGCTTCTCCAAGATATGCCACGCATGCAACCTCTTCTTTTCGACAGGCCAATGGATGAGATACAGATCCACATATGAAAGACCAAGACGCTTAAGACTTGCTTTCAACGCACCTTCAGGATCATCATGGTCGCTGTTCCAGAGTTTTGTCGTCAGAAAGATCTCGTCCCTTGGCACTTTGCTCTTCTTGATCGCTGCGCCCACAGACTCCTCATTTCTGTAGATTGCAGCAGTATCAATATGTCGGTAACCTGCCTCAAGAGCAGAGAGTACTGCCTGCTCGCATTCACTTCCCTGCCTTGCCTGGTACACCCCGAGGCCGAAGAGAGGGATGGTGTTGCCGTTGTTCAGCTCGCGCGTGCATGTTATGGATAATTTCATGCTTTCACCTCAAATCGAGCATACCTTTTTAAATTTAACAATAACTATCATTATCAAGGGCTCATGGTCTAGTGGCTATGACAACTCCCTTACACGGAGTAGGTCGCCGGTTCGAGTCCGGCTGGGCCCATTTTTGTTTACACCTGCGATCAGCCGACAGTACTCCCCTTGATTTTCTCCTTTTATCGATGAAGTGCAGATGGGACGTTCGCTTTGCGAAGTCCCATTCTTCGCTTCCGGTTGCGCTTGGACGGAACCAAGCGTTTGCGTCCGGCTGGGCCCATTAACCTTTTTCTCTATTAATATCTTCTGGCAGCCGAAACCATTAAAAAGCCCAATACTCCTTGTCTTCGTATCCTGGAGGTAGAACCCATGGAAGACAACAAGGACATACTCAAGACGATCATCGAAGAGAAGAAAGGCCAGGCAGAACGCCCCTCTATTGACAAGCTCACTCCGCAGGAAAAGAGAGAAGTCGACAAGATCAGGGAAGAATACGTCCATTTCCTGAACACGAGCAGGACCACACACGAGACTGTGAAAC
>JAGVFV010000191.1 GCA_020057445.1 archaeon
ATGATAGCAGGAACCGGTGACAATGCCGCACGCTCCGCAAAAGGTGAGCTTCATGATATGCAGCAGTGGGAGAACATTATAAAAACATTGCGATAGGCTTCTCTTCTGTCAGCAAAAAAAATGTCGGCACCGAGATTTGAACTCGGGATCTCCAGATGGCTCAGCGCTCGAATAATCATCGCCACGAAATGGCTCATCACTCATTTTCTCATGAGTCTGGCGCATTACCAGGCTGTGCTATGCCGACGACAAGAACCCTGTGTTTTATCGACATTTAAAAAGATTGTCTATTCCCTCAATAATCTGACAACTTCATTATAGAAATGCTCGTCCCGAATCTCGACCTGTTTCTGCTCAAATGCCCAGCCACGTATCAAGTTCACGATGAAGACTTTCAGCTCATCCTTGGAATAGTCATCAAGCGCGACCATAAGCGCATCTGTATCCATGCCGTCGATGAACGCATACCAGTCAAACTCCTCAGCCATACAATTCCACAGGACATGGATATTTATATACCTTTCGAAATATTTGGGCGGGTCTGATTTCGGCAAGTTTAAAAAACCATGCCTGCCAGTCGCAGCATGAAGTTCATCTCGTGGAATGTGAACGGCATGCGATCCATCCTTACCAAAGGATTCTACGACTTCATCAAGAAAGAACAGCCAGATATCCTCTGCCTGCAGGAGACAAAGATGCAGGAAGGACAGGCAAAGGTAGACCTTCCAGACTACCAGGAATACTGGTCATCAGCTGACAAATTAGGATACTCAGGAGTCGCGATCTTCACGAAGACAAAGCCGCTCGCAGTCACTTTCGGCATTGGCATGGAACAGCACGACAACGAAGGCCGTGTGATCACAGCAGAATACCCTTCCTTCTTCCTCGTCAATGTCTACACGCCAAACGCACAACGGGGGCTCACACGGCTTTCTTACAGGCAAGAATGGGACTCAGACTTCCTCACCTATCTCAAGAGGCTCGAGAGGAAGAAGCCCATCATCTTCTGCGGCGACCTAAATGTAGCGCATAAAGAGATCGATCTTGCGAACCCGAAAGCAAACCAGAAGACGGCAGGATTCACTAAGGAAGAACGCGAAGACTTCGACAGGATCATCACCGCAGGATTCGTCGACACCTTCAGGGAATTCCACAAAGAAGGAGGACACTATTCCTGGTGGTCCTACATGTTCAACGCGCGAAAGAGAGACATCGGCTGGCGCATCGACTATTTCCTCATCTCGAAAGCATTGAGACCTAGGCTGAAAGACGCATTCATCCGAAAAGATGTCATGGGAAGCGACCATGCGCCAGTAGGGGTGATCATGACATGAACCTGAAATACGCCCTCGCGCTTTTACCATTCATTGCCATCATCATCGGATTATACGTCTTCTCGAACGTGTGGATCACCACAGCGATCTACCACGGAGGCATGCTCATCACCATCCTCGTCACCAAGAGCTTCAAGCAGGTCAGGAAAGGCTGGTCTGCACCATGGGGAAGAGGGCTCATCGGGGGCAGCGTTGGCGTCGGACTTTTTTTCTTGTTCCTCATGCCACGCATCGTACCAACGACGGTCGGCGAACAGCTCGTCAGTCTTGGACTTGGCACGACAGCACTTCTCGTGTGGATCGTGTATTTCTCCCTTGTCAATCCGTTCCTCGAAGAGCCGTTCTGGCGTCGTACCCTTGGATCTGACCGCAAAGGCATCGCGGCAAGCGATGTGCTCTATGCAGGCTACCACCTCTTGGTTCTCGCTCTCTTTGTCACCTGGCCATGGCTCATCCTGGAATTCATCATCCTCCTTGGCGCAGCGTACCTCTTTCGGCAATGCGTGCGCGCGACACAAGGACTGCTCATCCCGCTCCTCGCGCACCTCATCGTAGACATCAGCGTCAGCGTGACGATCTTCCTATTGCTCTCTTGACAGCGCAGCGAAAAACATATGAAGCGCGATAAAGCTCTGTTTACATATGAAATCCCACACAGAGCACCTGCTCATGCACACGAAGAGGAAACAGGAATTCATCAACATCACACAACAGGTCGAGGATGCCATTGCCAAGTCAGGTATCGAAGAAGGGTTGGTCCTCATCAATCCCATGCACATCACCGCGGCAGTCTATGTGAACGACAATGAATCAGGGCTTATCGATGACTTTCAGGTCTGGCTCGAGAAGCTCGCCCCTGCAGGGCTCGACTACAAGCACCATTGGACTGGCGAAGACAATGCCGACGCCCATCTCAAGCGCCAGCTCATGGGACACCAGGTCACGATGGCAGTCACCAAGGGAAAGCTCGAGCTTGGCCCATGGGAACAGATATTCTACGCAGAGTTCGACGGGCAGAGGGCGAAGCGAGTGCTCATCAAGATCATCGGGGAATGATCAATCGAGTTTAAAAAATGATCAATCCATGATATGTGCAGAAAGCCCGGGAATCTTCCCAAATAGCTTATCTTTCGTGATGACCGTCATCTGATGTTCAATCGCCTGGCACGCAATCAACAAGTCTGGCATCGGTACATGCACACCTTGCTTTTCGAGCTTTCTTCTCATCGTCGCATGGAGGATGGCGGTCCTTTTTGTCGGCGGCAGGAAGTGGAACGTGTTAAGAAATTGGATGCTGACATCGAGATTTTTTTCGTCGACAATACCGTAAAAATACTCATAATAGGCCATGTATGGGATTGCTGGTCTGTATGGTGTTTCCTTCATCAGAGAAAAAATCTGCATCTGGGTATCAGTTTTCCTCATCTGCAGATCTATCAATATGGACGTGTCAAAAATGAATCTCTCAGATCCGTTCTTCCCATTCATTCCGCATCTTACGGATCTGTTCTTTAAATGCCTTTGCCTCTTTTTCGGTCAATATTTTCGGAATCTTCCGGTATTCTTCCAACCAGTTCGATGAATCTTTCTGAGAATCCACAAGATACCTGAGGAATTCCGGCATGCTCATCTTTTTTTTTGCGGCGAGCGACTTGAACTCAGCCCAGGTGTCTTCAGGGACTCCTTTGATAGTCTTCACCGTGTCCATTAAAGTAATAAAAGTAATACTTTTATTTAAATGTTATTGTTTTCAAGATATTCTACGCAGAGTTCGACGGGCAGAGGCAAAAGAGGATTCTGATAAAGATAATCGGTGAATAGGCCATACGAAACTTTTAAGAATCGAATCCCATTCTTGTCCAGGAAGAGGTGGGGGAGAAGCAAGATGCCGACATACGCAGCGCAGATCAAGACCGAAAGTGACCATAATCGTTATAATATCCATATAATAGTCTATGACGCCAAGGACGATACCGAGGCAAGGAAGGTTCCAAATGCCTACCTCGAGGAAGAACGGGAATCATGGACAGAACATTTTATTGGAGATATAGTGCAGGTGAGCCTGAGCACAAGAAAACTGGGAAGAGCGCTGAAGGCGACGAATGCACAAGTGCCTGCCACGAGGGAATCGAAGATCAAGGATATGCTCGCCTCGGCAAACATACGGACACTCGATGATCTCGTATTCTGAACTTTCCATCTTTTTCATTTTATTTTTTTCTGCAGCAATCTTGATAGAGTTCGACAGGCAGAGGCAAAAACAGGCGCTCGTGAACGTGATTGGGGACTGAATTCTTAGAACCTTTGCCCTGTCGCATCACGATTATGCAAATGCTTATATAGAAAAAGGCACAATCGACTTCCATGAGATACGTCGTCCTTGATCTAGAGACAACAGGCCTTTCTGCATCATATCATAAGATCACGGAGATCGGCGCAGTCAAGGTGAATGACGGAAAGATCAAGGCGCGATACGAACAGCTTGTCAATCCACGCGAGAAGATACCCTCATTCATCACCCGTCTGACTGGGATAGATGATAGGATGGTCAAGGATGCGCCGCCGATCGAGAAAGCGCTTCCGAAGTTCCTCAAGTTCGTCGGACAAGATGTCATGGTCGCCCACAATGCCACATTTGATCACGGATTCATCAGCAAGAACGCCGCCATGCTCGACCTGCCTTTCATCAACAGCGCCCTTTGCACGCGGAAGCTCTCGACAAGGCTGCTCCCTTCCCTTCCGTCGAAGAGGCTCTCTTCTGTCTGCGAACATCTCCGTATCCCGCATGAACATGCGCACCGCGCAATGCCTGACGTCCTTGTGACGCACGAGATCTTCCGTCATCTCACCTCTCTTCTCGAACAGCACGAAATCAGGAAGATGGAAGACATCCTCGCATTCCAGGACCTGCCTGTAAGACAGATCGAAAAGATGCGGATGCACAAGGTGCCATGAAAAGGTTCCCGAAACTTGAAAATCAGGCAGTCCTCTCGCCCATGGCAGGAGTGACAGACGTCGCCTTCCGGACGCTCTGCAAGAAGTACGGCGCGGCGCTCACCTATACTGAATTCCTGAGCAGCCAAGGCATCCTTCGCGCGCCAGACCGCTTCGCAAGTATGCTTCGTACCGACCCGTCGGAAAAGCCGGTCGCGGTGCAGCTTTTCGGAAACAGCGTACACGAGGTCGTGCAGGCGGCACAGGCTGTCGAAGACCGCTTCGACATCATCGACATCAACTGCGGCTGCCCCGCATGGAAGGTCATAAAGTCTGGCGCAGGATCAAAATTGCTCGAGAAACCGGATGGCATCGCGACCTTTGTCGGGAAGCTCGCCTCAGCAGTGAATAAACCGGTCACGATCAAGATCCTATCCGGCATCGACGAGAATCACATCAACGCGGTCGAAGTCGCAAAGAAGGCAGAGGACGCGGGGGCTTCGGCGGTTGCCATCCATGGACGCACAGCTTCGCAAGGATACCGCGGGCACGCAGACTGGAACATCATCAAACGCGTGAAAGAGGCGGTCGGCATCCCGGTCATAGGCAACGGCGACGTCTTCTCCCCAGAGACATTCGAACAGCGCTTGACAGAGAGCGGCGTCGACGCGATAATGATCGCGAGAGGAGCGATCGGAAATCCTTTCATCTTTTCGCAGATCGAAAGTCTCCAAGAAAAAAAGGCATATGCAGAACCTGACAAGATCAAGGATTTTCATCGCTATTTTTCCCTCGCGAAAAAATACGATATCCCTTTCCCGACGATAAAGACGCACGCAATGAGCTTCACAAAAGGCATACCTCATTCTGCAAAACTTCGTGAATCCCTCGGCATGACAAAGACGTCAGAAGAGATTCTCTTCAAGCTTGAACGGTTTTCAGAAAGCGAATGATCATCTGTATTGCGGAACATGTTCCCGCAGGTATTGTTCGAATCTCGTCAGCACTTCTTTCCGATGCTCCTGGTTCCTGTTCAGGTCGCCACGGACAGCTCCGGTATACACGACCTGTGCATCAAATGCCTTCTCAGGAAATGGAAGGGCGCGCTCGCCTATCATCCTTGGCCGTTTTCCGACGATACGCAAGGAATCCGCCTCTGCATATTCTACGTCCAACGGTATCGGGAATTGCCTGTTGACAAAATAGATGACCTGTGCCAGGGTCTTATGCTCGATAATGCTGATTTCAGTACGGCAGCAAAGGATGTCATCGATGGAAGCGCCCCGCACCTGGATGTGCTTTGCAAGAATCCCTCTCTTGTGCAATTCTTCCTCGACGGCCAACCGCATGGAAGTATGAAGACAGGTCCCTATTTAAGGGTTTCTTTTTTTTCGCTTTTTTGCGGCATGGCGGACATGCAAGAAGATATATGCGACGATGATCACGATGACGGCGATGTCAAGGAACTTGGTGTACTTCGTGATGACTGTCCAATTCTCCGCAAGCTTCATGCCGACATAGAGGAGGAAGGTGTTCCATATCGCGGCGCCGATCGTCGTGAAAAAGATGAATCTTTTCAGGTCCATCTTCGCGACTCCTGCGGGGATGGAGATGAGATGGCGCACGACTGGTATGAAGCGCGAGACAAAGATGGTGAGCGAGCCCTTCTTCTCGAAGAACCGATGCGTCCACTCCAAGTGGCGCTTGTTGAGAAAGAAGTATTTTCCGAGCCTGTGCACGAACGGGAGCCCTCCATAGTAGCCAATGGCGTAACTGATCAGGGATCCGGCGATGCTTCCGAGCGTCGAGACAAGGACGACCGTCCAGAAGGAGAACGTCCCTTGGCTGACGAGAAAACCGGCGAAAGGCATGACTGCCTCAGACGGAACAGGCAGAATCATCGACTCAAATGCCATCAGGATGAAGACGCCGACATAGCCGACAGCCTGTATAGCCTGCGTTATCCACGCGACGAGGAACTCGATCATGCCATGGCCGATAATAAGCCTGATTTAAATGTGTTTGGCAATCGCGCCTGCCAATCGAAAGATTTATAAATTCTTAACGATTGTTACTCTCTCATGACATACGCGAGCGGACAATCTATATATGCGAAGGAAGCGGCATACAGCTCTTCAGATCTCCCTCCAGGCTGCTGCGGACGAGGATGCTGCCCCGCAGGACGGGCTAGAAAAGAGCGGGCGTAAGATATTTAAACCAATTCTATCGAGGAATCATCATGCCTTGCGCATACGCGTCACGCTGTGCCGGACGGGGATACGGGGACAACTGCAGTGATGACCCTGATGCCAAGAGGAACTGCCCTGAATATGCGTTCTACACAAGGAATACCTTCCCCACGCAAACTTGGCTTAACGAGGATGACGGTCTGGTTGACGATATCACTGTCTACCTCAAAGATATGCTGCCAAGGAAAAAATCAATATGGGACCTTATTAAGAGTTGAGACCCTATTCAACGATGAGCGTCCCTTTCATGTCCCGATGGCCGCTGCCGCACATGACAGAGCAGAAGAAGGTGAATGTGCCTTTCTTGTCTGCGACGAATTCGATGGTGGCCTCTTGCCCCACAAGGAGCTGCTCATTGATGCCATATTCGCTGATGGCGAAGCCATGCTTCACGTCAGTCGCGGTGATCTTCAATCGGACTGTCTCTCCCTGATTCACGCGGATCTCTCCAGGGATGAACTCGAACATCTTCGCTTCCATGGTGAATTCTTTGATCGTTGATGTTGGAGGTGTTGTGGGCGGGTTCGGTGGAGGCGTCTCTTGGGGAGTTGGCGGTGTTTCTGGAGGAGATGGCGGCGACTCTGGAGGTGGAGTCGAAGGAGTTGTCCCTGCATCTGCAGGTGCACCTGCGGTGTTCGCGCCTGGCGGCGGTGTCTGTAGCGGCGCTGGAGCCTTTGTCGCGCACGCCGTTAAAAGAATAGTGAACAGCGCTATCAATAACGCCCCATAAATCAAGTTCGTCTTCTTCATCATAATCACCTCGAGTATAGTATGGGAAAAACAGGACATCATCAGGAAATAGATGATCTCTTCATGTCCCCCTGTGGCAACTATTGGCCTGCAATTTAAAAAGGTTGTGAAATCTTAATCATTGTTAAGTCTCTCTTTGTATCTTCGGTCCTCTTGTATGCGCTATTATGCGCTATCCTTGTATGTCCAGGTCTTTCCCCGAGATGCCTTTCTTCACTGCCTGATGAATAAATTATCGTGCCAAATCAAGCATCTTGCAGCGGTTTTTCCCCTTTCGCCACCTGGCTGGATCGTCTAAAACTCGCGTTCCAGCCTTGGAAAATGCCCTTTCCCGCTGTCAATATACCTTTATCTATACCAATCGAAAGATTTATATATTAGTTTATTCTTTATGATTCCTCAAGTACATTCACTGACGATACTTAACGTCATCGTGAACAAAAAAATCAACTAGTACGAGGGAAAAATGACAGGAAAAGTCGAACCGGATCTCGTCGGACACGCCAACATCAAAGTAATTGGAGTTGGTGGCGCAGGAAACAACATGGTCAACTGGCTCTACCAAAAGGGAGTCAGAGGTGCAGAAATAATCGCATGCAACACAGACGTGCAGCACCTCAACATCATCGAGGCGGACAAGAAGTTCCTCATCGGGAAAGACACGACAAGAGGTCTTGGCTGTGGCGGATTCCCAAACAAAGGAGCAGAAGCTGCCCAGGAATCAAACTCTGAAATCAAGGAGTCTCTGAAAGGCGCTGATATGGTATTCATCTGCGCAGGTATGGGCGGAGGCACAGGAACAGGAGCATCAGCCCCCATCGCACAGATCGCGC
>JAGVFV010000103.1 GCA_020057445.1 archaeon
ATGCATTGCTTATGAAGACGTATAATGCTGCTAAGGAAAAGATCCCCTTCCTTGAAAGGATCTTGAGGAAGATTCCGTCTGTCCAGGAATATACTGCTGCAGTTGACCGTCTCCCGGACCTTGAGCAGCTTGTGGGTGAGGATAGCGCATTTATTGATGACTCACTTATCTACATGGAGAGGATTGAGAAGCGCATCTGTTATGAGATCGCAAATACGGCTAATCAGCTCGCGTATTCGAGGGTGAATCTGGATAAGGTGCTCAAGATGTATCTGCTTGATAAGACGCTGGCGATGAGTGAAGCTGCTGATGCGCCGGGAATCGTCGCAAAGACATGCAGGATCGCAAGCATCCTTCATGATAAGGATGATGAGAAGAAAGAAGGCTTGCTCAAGAAAGGTCTTGCCATTCGGGAAAAATACGGGGATTGGTCGTATGAGGACAATATCGAGAATGCGTATTTCCATCTGCACTTGGCAAGATTGCGCTTCTTGCGCCATGATACGTTTGATACTATGCACTGGTATTCATTCCTTGGCAATCTGGAAAAAGCGTGCGTCAATATGGAAGCTGCAACTGACAAGAATGTTCCCTTTGCAGCTAAGGTGCTTCATTACATCTTCTATGAGGCATACGAATTTTTCCAGGAGATGGGAAGCGAGAGAAAGCAAATCCTTGCAAGCTTCGGTGATGCAAGCATTGGGCGGGTCGATGCCATCATCCATAGCTACCACCGAGTATTGGACAAAGTACTTCATCCACTGGACATGCGCCCGAAACCATTTTAAAGATGCTCGGCAGGAAGGAAAGAATGCTTCAGCAGTCGTTCATCTTTCTTGACAGGATCGGTCATGCGTCAGAGAGGAGATTATGGAGTTCTGGCATCTCGTCGTGGACTGATTTTCAAGAGAAAGAGACTATCAGGGGCATCTCTCTTTTGAAAAAAGGTTTTTTGGATAGGAAGATCGATGCTGCAAAGCAGGCACGAATAGAGCGGAATGCTCATTTTTTTGGCAGGGAATTCCCATTCCAGGAGTCTTGGCGATTGTATGAGGAGTTCAAGGATGATGTCGTCTTCCTTGATATCGAGACTGCGGATTATTACGGATACATCACCGTCGTTGGCCTTTATGACGGATTTGAGACGAAGATGATGATCCGCGGATTCAACCTGGACAAGGAAATCCTTGAGCAGGAATTGAAGAAGTACAAGCTCATCGTCACGTTCAATGGGGCGAGCTTTGATCTGCCAGTGATCAGGAGATACTTTGGTAATGTCATCCCGAATATTCCTCACATCGATCTTCGTGGCCCGTGCTCACGGATTGGTCTTGTCGGCGGTCTTAAACGGATCGAGGGAGAGATCGGCATCAAGAGGCCTGACGACCTCAAGTATGTGTATGGCGATGATGCGGTCTGGCTCTGGCACAAATTCCAGGAGACGCAAGACATGAACTACTTGGATACGTTGATCCGCTATAATGAGGAGGATATCATGAACTTAAAACCGCTCGCAGAATACGTGGTTCCGAGATTGTGGAAGAGGACGTTTCTAGATGCACAAAAAATCAATCATGGATTCTTGCATCAAGAAGTTCGCTGATTTTCGTTCTTATTTCTGTCAAATCCCTTCGTTGGTGCGCTTCTTCGACTGCATCATATCGTGGTCCATAGTAAGCCCAGATTCCTTTAGTATAAGGATCGGTGGGGGGATAACACTTTTCATGATGCTTCCTTAATTGGGATGTTGCTAGAGCAAGTTGCTCTAAAGACAATTCTTGTCGAATCGGGAATTCTGTAAATTGAGTATGCATAAATATTGAAAAATTTTGCAGTATAACATCAGTGGATTCTGGAGGCATATCATATCCGATCGAAGTTCTCGCAGGTTCGACATAACCATCTCTGATAGAATCCATCATATCATGCTGTGACATTCCAATAATATAGGCAAAATACTCATTCCAATTGAGAGTATCTTCAGGCATATTCGCATTAAATAAGACCTACTATTTAAATATTTTGATTTTTACTACTAAATAGTAGATAAATTATTATTTTTCAAAAAAATTATTTCGTAAGAAGTTTTAGGCGGTACGCACAGAACTTTCGGAGTCATTTTTTCTGTTCGTAATATAATTTCTCGATGATGGAGAGGTTTTCCATCGGTTCTTCGTCAGTGACGCTTTCGATGATCTTGCCGTTTTCTTTGTCTTCGAAGATGATGCACCATTTTCCGTGCTTGTTGAATGCGCACTGCGGGAAGAGCATGTGGTGATGCCAGGGAATGTTCTTCTTGTTGAACTCTTCTGCTCTCTTCTTGATGACAAGGATGTTCTTGTCTGAAGTCCCTTTTTGAGTCGTATCTATCTTGTGGAGCAATGTGACCAATTCTTTTCCCGCCTCAAGCTGTCGTTCTGCAGAATAATGAACATAGGTTTCATCATCTGAGATGTCTTCAAGGATGAATGCGTGCTTCTTACTTTTGTTCAGCATGCAATCTGGCGTGAGGATATGGAAGTGCCATTCTTTCTTTTCATCGTGGAGGCGGTGAGCGATCTTCTTTATATCGTCTATTGTGGTTTCGTGCATGGTCACTTCTTGACTATTTTCCGCCGTGGCTCGTCCATGGTCTTCACGAAGTCCTTCTCGATGATGAGGGTCCCCATATAGCCGCAGTCCTTGCAAAGGACTGTTCCAGTCATCCCTCCTGCGTACTGGGTGATGTTCGTCCCGTGGCATCGCGGGCAATAGGTTGTTTTCATGGGAAGATATAGTGCTTTGAAGTTTTTAAATCTTTAGAATAAACAATGCCCCGGATCATTGTTTAAGCCTCAAACTGGTCGCCAATGACGCCGCTGTCGCAACCGCGGTTGCTTCCCCCTTGAGCAAAGCTCAAGGAGAGCGGCGGAGTATTAACCAGAGTATCGAGCAATCAATCTTTCTTGAAGCTCATCGCGGACGTGATCTTGTCAGAGATCAGTTCTCCATTTGTCGCGTCTAACCGGATGTTGATCACAGACATGGTCTGTGTGAGCATCGTCACATTGTACATGAGCTTTTCGTGGTGCTGGAGCATGATGATCTTCTTCTGGATGGGGTGCAGGTTGTATTTGAGCTGGTGGAGGATGTCGCATTCCTGGTTGATCTTCTCGATCGTGATCTTGACGTCTGAGATGTGGATGGGTTCGACCGTTCCTTCTTCCTTGAACACTTCTTCTGGCTCTCCGCGCTTGACTGGGTCTGTGTCAAAGGTGACCATCCTGTCTTTTTCTGGCGAGTAGTAGGCGATTTTCCAGGTGTCTCCAAGCGAGAATACCATGGCGAGGTAATAGTCTGGGTTTTCGTCGTGGAATGTCTTATAGACATCGCTTGTTTCTACCTCCGTCACGATCTCTTTAGGGTGCATGGATGTTGAGGAGTGTCCCGTCGCCTCCTGGGTTGATGAGGAATGATTTTCCTATCTTTCCTGTCGCTTTTGCTGTCTCGTGGATGTGGCCTGAGACGGCGAGCCGCGGCTGGGTCTTTTCGATGAATTTCCTGATAGTCCTGTTTCCGACGCTCCTGCCGTTGAGGTGGTCGAGAGGCGTGTTGTACGGCGGCGCATGGCTGACGAGGATGAACTGCTTTCCTTTGAGCGTATTTCCGTATTCTTTCTCTTTTTTCTCGAGTTCCTCGTCGATATCGTTGAATCCGCCTCCGCCCCAGCCGAAGAAATAGAATCCTTTGTATTGCACGATCTTCTTGTGGATGAAGAGGACGTTTGCGAGGTTCTTCGTGCGCTGGTAGGTCTCGCGTTCTGTCTCGTGGTTGCCGTGGATGATGAATGTCTGCACATTGAGGCTGTCGAGCTCCTTGAGGAACCTGTCATAGTTGTTCTCAAAGATGGTGAGGTCTCCTGCGCAGATGATGACTTCTGCCTCGTGCGCGTGTTTTTTCAGCGCTTCCCATTTTTTCTTGTCACCGTGCGTATCTGCGAAGGCGAGGAGTTTCATGGTATTTTGAGAACCTGCTCTGGTTTAAATAATTATCCGGCAATTTCTTTTGCTTTTGCGATGGTGATCGTGTCGATGACGTTCCCTTTGGAATAGGCACGCCCTATGAGAAGGATGGTGCTGTCTTTTGTGATGAGTTTTTTCTTCAGGAGGAAACGTGCGGCCGCGGCCAGCCTGTTCGAAGCAGGCAATCGGCAGACTATAGGTGTTATTCCCCAGTCGAGCGCAAGCTGCTCTGCGACGGTCTGGTTCTCTGCGACTGCGATGATGGGCTGCATCGGCCGTGTCCCTGCGACGCGCCGTGCAGTATATCCTGACCTGGTGACGCAGATGATGCTGTCCGCATTCTTGGAGATGCAGCCTATGGATGTAGTGAGGCTGTCTGATGTGTTGCTGCAGAGGAATTCCTGCGGTTGACGAAGTGTGTTCTCTACTCGTTTTGCGATCCTTGCCATGGTTGCGACGGCAAGCACGGGGTTTTTTCCGACTGCGGTCTCTCCGGAGAGCATGAGGCAGTCTGCGCCGTCGAGGATGGCGTTGTGGATGTCTGCGATCTCGGCGTTCGTCGGCTTTGTGCTTGTGATCATG
>JAGVFV010000154.1 GCA_020057445.1 archaeon
CCCTGTCCTTGCAGAATTGGATCCGCCTCCGGCTGCCTTTTTTTTCGAGGATATAGCGCTTAAAAACCATCCTTTGCAGTGCCACGACACCTTCCGTCTGCTGGAGCGGGATGTGCCCATCGCTTTTGTCGACTTCAATTTGGTTCATGGTCCTGAATTCAAGGGGGCTAAGGTCAAATTTTGGAGCGACGGGAGACGAGGGCTGATAAAGGTCCTCGAGAAGAAGGAATTCGTGTATTGATGAGATAAGGAGCAGAATGGTCTATTTCTTATCTTTGCCTTGCTGCAAGTGATAAAACATTTAAACTTCGTTGCGAATAAATCTGCAATGAATGAAAAAACGAAGACGATTCTGCAATTTATTTTATGGTTCTTCATTGCATTTCCGACGGTGTTATTCTTGATATTATTGTTATCTGCGTTACGTCTCATGCCAGGAACAAACTTTCTCAATAGTATACTAATGGTAAGTTTATCGATAGTATTGAGCGCCGCAACATCCTTTCTCCTATATAGAATGAGCAATGGAAATACAAAAATAATAATCGCATCATATGTCTTGAAAGTGATTATCATCATCGCCATTCCTGTCTTTTTCTTCATGTATTATGGAGGATTTTTTCTCGAACCTTCGCCTCCACTGCCAGATAAATGCGTCTTTGGCGCAGCATTCGGATGTTCAGACTTTGCCGCATTTGTCGGATCTCCAGGAAGCGTCAAGGCAGAACTCATCAATGGATTCGGATACACTATCTTAATTCAGGACGTGAGAATCGATATAACTGGAATGAAAAATCCTCCTCAATATCAATGCAGTCGTGAGAATGACCTGTGCAATTTGACAAGGGCTGGTGTTGAATGGAAGGCTGACGAGAAAAGGGAATTGTATTTCCCGATGGATCTCAAATCCTCTGATAGGCCTCGAATCGAGGTATCTATCAATTATTCAAAAAAAACGAGCAATACCACAAGTATCGTCCGGGGCACTATTCAACCACGTCCTATCTGATCGGTTTTTCCTGTGCTCTTTGTCACCGCATCTGACATTACATTTCCCCGTGTATTTCTCTAGTGGCGTATTTCTGAAGGAAACCTCAATATCTCCGGTCTCGACCATAATATTATTGCTTTTTTCTCAGAAAGGCTTATGAAGAATGGAATAAAGAAAAAAGAAACCAGGTTTCCCTGGTGAGATTTGAACGATCCAAAATTGACAAAAGAAAACTCATATATAAATATTGTGTTGAGGCGGAGTGGCAGTCACGGCAACGAAGTTGCTGTGACCCTGAGCAACTAGTTGCCCAGGGAAACTGGTCAATGCGCCAGGTTGATGCCCTGGTGGGGTTTGAACGATCCCGCGCGTGTCAGAAACTGGAAGTTTCTGAGCATGATCAGAAATTTTCTCTGAAAATTTCCGACAGGTTCAAAAGAATCTTCGAGGTTTCGGAAAGTCCCGCCTCCGCCGCACAATATTGTATCACTTCATCTGACGCTGCAGTTCCGTAAGCACTTCCTGTGCATGTCCTTTTGGCTTGACGTCATCCCAGACCTTGGCAATCTTTCCTGCGGGGTCGACGAGGAATGTCGTCCGTACTGTCCCGATGAAGCTCTTTCCCATGAATGTCTTCTTTCTCCACACGCCGTATCCTCGCATGACTTTCGTGTCGGGGTCGGAAAGGAGCCGGATGGAGAGCTTCTGCGACCTGATGAAGGTCTTGTGGGAACCGCAGGAGTCTTTCGAGATGCCAAGGACGATCGCGTCCTTGCTTTGGAATTCCTTGCGAAGGCGGGTGAACTCTATCGCCTCTATCGTGCATCCTGGCGTGTTGTCTTTCGGGTAGAAATAGAGGACGACCCATTTGCCCTTGAGGTCTTTGAGTGAGACGGTCAGCTCATCAGCATCCTGCAAAGTGAATAGGGACGCGTCCATTCCAATATCTAGCGGCATCTTGTCACCTCGACAAGAGGTAATTAACGATTGTTTATATTGTTTGTGATGCACCTGTCTTTTTATTCCGTGTTTATAAGGGATTTACGAAAAGTTTATATGATTTATCCGGTTCCTTTCATTTCATGGAAGAGCAGTTCATGGAAGAGATTGTGTCATTGACGCCCGAAGAGACTGCACTCATTCTCTCTGATTTTGCGTCTGTCTATGCAGAAAGGGAAAAGATCCGCGACCTTGAGGATTCTCTTAAAGACGAGCCTGACGCAAGGATCTTGCTCGCAGGGGCAAGGGTGGAACTTGGTTCTGTTTCAGATAAGGAGATCGTCTGGTGGGATGGACGAGAAGGGTACGAAATGAAAAAGATCGCAAATCCACGCCAATACGTGGATATGAGGGATGACTTTGCAAAGACAAAGGAATTCATCGCGTCTTCATTGGATAAGGGCAGGCTTTATTATGGCACGTCGTATTGGAACCAGGACGGCGAGACAAATCCTGCAGAATATATTTCATGGATGTACAGATACTGCGGGCATGCCGGGTTCAAGATGAATGTTGAACAGGCCGTGATCGACCTGCTTGAAGAAGAGCTCGGAAGGCAATTCGACCAGTATGATCTTGAAAAGGGGATGGAACTTGCGCTTGAAGAGAGAGCGAAATATGCATATGTACAGGCAGGCGCAGACGACATGTTCGAAAACGAGGATCTCAGGGGAGCAGTACTGCGTTCTCAACTAGATCATAATGTCCCTGAGAGAGAACTGGCATTCCGTGATTATTTTGTGGCAGAATTGGGAGAGACAGAGCGCCCCATCACCCGAGAAGAGTTTGTAGAGGGTTTTGCAGGACCAAAGGAAGAACTGGAAAAAAGTTACGATACTGGAAAGCCTGCAAAACAATATAAGCGTATCCATCCGAAGGAGACAAGCCCGGAATTCAAGAAGGCGTATGAAGAATTCATGCTGGAGAGGCAGGCGCGGGCAAAGGCAGTGGAATCATTCCAGCCCCAATTTGACCGTCTTGTCGGATTATTGGATATTGTCATGCATGTCGGTACCAAAGACAATGGCTTTGTCAAGTCTCGGGATGTGCTGGAAGAAAAAGCAAGAGAAGGATTCATGGCCGATGCGCCAAATTTTTCCTATCATTTCACTGGAGCGAATGTGTACAATTCTCTTCTGCTTGCGCTCTCAGCAGTCGGCGATACGTCATTGCACGATTTCTGGCTCGAGCGCATCGAGAAGGATCCGATAGCACAGATCCCTGCACGCATCCATGCCTATTTTTCACAGTATGCGTCCAAGAAGGAACGAAAAGCGCACATCCCCGACGTCATAGCGCGCCTGCAAAAGCGAATTCCAGAACTCGATACGTCGGTCAGGGTGAGCAAGGGAATCTTCATCGACGATGAGAACATCCTTGAGAATATCGTTTCCCAGATGACGTATCATTGTTATCCGAGGACATTTTCATTCTTTGACAAGAAAAGAGGGACATTCGACGTGCTGCTCCGAAAGGAAATTTCTCCCCAAGGATATGATTTCACCTTGTGCAGGCATACTTCCGAAGGAAAAAGGACAATCAGGGCAAGATATGATTTGGCCACGAAATCCATTGATGCCGCTGAAAGCGTGTCAAGCACCATCAAGGCATATCTGGACAACGGCTACCCGATCCCAAACGGACTGACGATCACCTCTTTGCAGGTGAGGGAAATCCAAGGTATGACAAAGTATGTCTCTGCAGAAGACAAAGGATGGCATGACGGGATGTATGAAGGCATCATCGGGATGAATCATTCGATGTTCCCTTTTATCTATGACCCCATTGGAAAGAATGTGCTCCTTGCTCCGCCCTTAGAGACTGCATGCCTGTTTTTTGGGAAGAAGGATGCGTTCAAGACGAGAAGATTGCGGGAGAAGCTCAAGGAAAAGATCCCCTCAGAGCAATTCGTCCCGTTAGAAGAGCTTTCGGAGAAAGTGGATGGTCTCATTGCAGAGAAGAAGAAACAGGGTTTTCTTGGGGATTCTCTCTATGCACTACAGGGCAGGCTTGATGATTCCCTTTCTGAGTACATCGTTTCCGTGATCGATAGTAGGCGAAGAATTTGAGTTTTGCCTGTTCTTCGAGTGTCTTTTTTTTTCCTGTCGAGAGATCGATTGCAGCTTTCCGTGATCCTGACTTGTCGACGATCCTATAAATCTCGACAGCAAATCCCATCTTCGAAAGTTTCGTGATGCATTGCTTCTGCCGTCCTGAAAGGGATTCGTAGATGAGCTTGCATTCGACGAACTTGAACTTCCCGTCCTTGTAGGCGACAAAGTCAGGCATGCCGTGGTGGACATGGCAGAAATATCTCAAAGTCTCAGCATGGAGAGGATGATGCTTTTCCATGAGGCAATTGAGCTGCTCGTATGCCCGCTTGACGTTCGGATAAGCGTCCTCTTCCTTGTGCGCGTTGAAGGATCCTCCCCGCCAGACTTTCCATCCGTGCTTCTCCAGGTGTTTCTTGGTGAGCGTTTCTGAGAGGGAATTTCGGTTTTTCGTGTGGAGCGGGATCTGGAGACAGACTTGCTTAATGGGTTTTGGGAAGAACGAAGGGAGTTCTTTTTGCGTCAACGAGAGTCGGTTTTTCTTTTTTAATGAGGGGATTTCTTGCTGTGTCAACGAAGAGAGCGCAACCTGCATCGTCTTTCTTCCACACATTTCCTTCTTGTAGGTTGCGGAAGAGTGTCCAGTGGGATGTTCTTTTCAATAGAAATATAAATACTCACTAAAAAGTAGTAAAAAATAGAAATATATGAGATAGGGGGTTGCGACCCCCTATGACCCCCTTCCGCTGCGCTTCCTCGTCAAGCCTCCTGCGGGAGGCTTGCCGTATCTCGCGCAGCGGTGAAG